>JAICUO010000799.1 GCA_025935815.1 Streptosporangiaceae bacterium | reverse complement strand
CCTTGGGGCTATGGGGAAGGCAGGGCAGGGCGCGCGCCGCTAGCTCAATTGGCAGAGCAAGTGACTCTTAATCACTAGGTTGTAGGTTCGATTCCTACGCGGCGCACTGGCAAGAGGCCAGCCGGGGCGAGCTCCCCGAATTTAAACGAATTGGGCGCGATGCCCGGCCACCATCCACAGGTGACCGGGCTTCGTCTTTGTCTCAGTGGGCGGGCGGCTACATTCCCTCCGCCACTTTGGTGGGTACCAGCCGATTGGTCGTGGTTCCGTCGCCAAGCTGGCCCAGGCGGTTGAGGCCCCAGCAGTAGGCCGAGCCGCTCGCCGCCACGCCGCACGTGTGGGCATCGCCGGCGGCCACCCCATTGAATTTGAGTCCCCCAGCCGCTGGAGTGGGAAGGAGCCGGTCGTTGGTCGTGCCGTCGCCCAGTTGGCCGGAACTGTTTCCACCCCAACAATAGACCGTGCCTCCCGTGGTGACACCACAGCTGTGTTGAAAGCCGGTAGTCACCGCATCAAACAGCAAGCCACCGAGCACCGCCACCGGCCGGAGCCGCCGGCGCGCGTAGCCCGAGGCCCCGTCGCCGAGCTGGCCGTACCGGTCGAAGCCCCAACAGTACGCCGCGTTCTGCGTTGTGACCCCGCAGGTATGCTCGAAGCCCGCGGCGGCCTGGCGGAAGCTGCGCCCGCCGCGCACGGCGACCGGGGTCGAGCGATTGGTCGTCGTCCCGTCGCCGAGCTGTCCCGCCAAGTTGAGGCCCCAGCAGTAGATCAGGGCGTCGGTACCCACCGCGCAGGTGTGGCCCAGTCCGGCACTCACGTCGTGGAAGTGGAGACCGCCGGCCGTCACCCGCTCGGGTGTGAGGCGGTCGGTCGTTGAGCCGTTGCCCAACTGGCCATACCAGCCGCTGCCCCAGCAGAAGACCACGTCGTACGCATTCACCGCGCAGGTGTGGTTGCTGCCGGCGCTCACCTGGCGAAAGCGGCGGCCGCCGGCCACCTGGACCGGCGAGGGGTGATGGGCGGTCGTGCCGTCGCCCAGATTGCCCGTGAAGTTCGCTCCCCAGCAATAGGCCCGGCTGTCGGTCGTGATTCCACAGGTGTAGGCGGCGCCCGCGCTCACCTGCCGGAACCTGAGCCCGCCCGCGACGGCCACAGGTGTCGGCCGGGCTTCGTCGGTGCCGCTGGTGGTGGCGTCGCCCAGCTCGCCGAAGGTATTTCGGCCCCAACAGTAGGCCCGGTCGTCCGCGCTCACCCCGCAGGAGTGCTCGTCGCCGGCGCTCACCTGCCGGAACACGAGTGCGGTCGAGGCTGAGATGTCCGCCGCCTGTGCGGGGTCCGCGGGTGAGGTCGGATCTTGGTGGCAGCCGAGTAGGAGCAGCAGTATCGCACCCGCGGTGCCGAATGCGCGTCCATGCATGAGCCGCCCACCGTGAAGATCCCGCCAGATTCCGTGCGTCAGGAGAGAGTCGTAGATCGGCCCCCGCGCCGGGCCGGTCAACCGTTTCATGAGTGGCATCGGATCGTCAAGCCAAAGTCAAGCCGTCGAACTCCGCCGTAAGGTCGGCCCTTATCTTCACTCGCTTCCTCAGCGCACCCGGAACTCCGCGTGGCCATGCTCGTCGTGGGGGCGTCCGTTACCGGCGACACGCACGCGGCAGACCGTGCTGTACGCACCCGGCTCGAAGTACACGTCGAGGAGCATGGCCCCCCCGGCCGGAAGATCGGTGGTCCCGACCCATGGCCTGACCCGGGGCGGCCCCTGCTGGGTGTTCATCCACTTGATGAAGTCCTGTGAGGTCTTCGCATGCGACAAGGTAGTCGAGTCGCGCGGGCCCGTCGCCGAGCCGGTAGACGGCCGTCCCGGCCAGCCGCCAGCCGCCCTCAGCCGGCTCGAGCCGGCAGGCGTCATGCTCGACGAGCTCCACGATGTGGGAGTCACTTCAGCGTACGTTCGCCTGGCGTCCCGCGACGCCCGGTGGGGATGCGCGCCGTGCCAACCGATGAAGGCCCCAGCCTGCGAGCCCGCCGACCAGCACGACCTCCCAGCCCAGCGCCAGGCCGCCGAACTCGAGCACGAGCACGGTGAGCCCGGCCACGCTGGTCCAGCCCGGCTCGGCAGCCTTCACCCCCGTGGCGTAGAGTGGCGCGAACAGGAACAGCGCGGCGAGCGCAATTCCCGCCCCCCGGAGGAAGGCCGGCCCGTCATTGGCGGGACCGCGAGGGTGAGCGAGGGGCCGGCCGAACACCGCGCCCGAGACGGCCGCCGCGATCCCGGGCAAGCCGACATAGAGCAGCCAGCTCACCCCGTCGGCGCGCCGCACCAGAACCGGACCAAACCAGAGTCCGGTCAGGAGCAGCGCGGTACCGCCGAACACGACGGCGGCCAGCAAACGGGGAGGTAGCGGCCTTGAGTTCACCGGCTCTGTCTGCTTCGCAACATGATCGCGAGCATCAGCATGAACAGAGGCGCAGTGATCGCCCAGGGAAGTCCAAGCACGAGCAACTTCGGGGAGTACCTCGGATAGAAGTACACGATGCAGATGAGCGGAGTCACCAGTGCGTTGGCGATCAGGGACAGTCTGACCCATCTCTCGAAGCCGACGCTACCGAGCGCAGGAACGGCAACCAGGGTTGCCAGGCCCATACTGACGTATCCCACCGCGTCAAAGTCCCAGAATATGGAGTGCGGGGTCTGCTCGAGGAGGCGAATGGCTGCGGTTGTCCCCGCAAGCTTGGCGGGGAGTACTGTCGCGAGCTGGACGACGTAATTCGCAGAAACGAAGACGGCGTAGATGCTCGTGAAGATCAGGGATGCATGGGTCCAGAACTGTTTGTCACGAGCGGTCAGGTGGTGGAAGGCGAGCATCTCGAGGATGAACGGTACCACGATGCACAGGGATGTCCCGTAGATCAGAATCTCGTCGAGTGGAAACCGCAGTACGCCCGCGATCTGCAGGATCTGCACTACGTCGTAGCCGGCGGTCGCGGCGAACGCGGCCAGCCCGGACCAGTAACCCACCTCGCTGATCGTTCTGGGCAAAGCTGGTCCTTCCCCATGCCGGTAATGCCGTGCGGCCAGGCTAACGGCCGCGCCGCTGGCGAGTAAGCCTCACCCGAGCGAATGGCCGGCGGACACCTGCGCTGTCGTTATCCATGTGCCACTGCCAGGAATCCTTGCCCCGATCATAGACGAACGTGGTATGGAAATGGTCGGTGGCGGAATAGCGGAAGAGAAATGGGATCGAATCACCGGCCACGCTGCCGCGACCGATGCCT
>JAICUO010000469.1 GCA_025935815.1 Streptosporangiaceae bacterium | reverse complement strand
GGCGGCCGATGACACGCTCACCGCGATCTACCTCGACGAGTACCGGCCCCTCGTCCGGCTGGCGGCATCGCTGGTGCACGACGTGCCCACCGCCGAGGATGTCGTGCAGGAGACGTTCATCGCCATGGCTGCGGGCTGGGAGCGGCTGCGCGACCGGGAGAAGGCGCTGTCGTACCTGCGGTGCGCTGTCGTCAATCGGTCACGTTCGGTACTGCGCCACCGGGTGGTGGCCGACAAGAACGCTCCGCAGCACGTCCCCGACGAGCCGAGCGCGGAGGCCGGGGCCATGACGATGCTCGAGCGCTCAGCGGTCATCAACGCCCTGCGCAGCCTCCCGGTTCGCCAGCGCGAGGCTCTCGTGCTGCGCTACTACGCCGGCCTGTCAGAGGCCGAGATCGCCCAGACGATGGGCATCAGCAAGGGCGCGGTGAAGACCCATGCCTCGCGCGGCATCGCCGCCTTGAAATCGGTCCTCGTGCAGGACTGCTTCACGCCCGAAGGCCGCTGATGAAGCAGCGCCCCCGCCTGCGCGCAAACGCGCAGCATCCGTCCGCCGGGCACGCAATCGCCGTGACGCGGCTGGCGTACTCAGCGGACGGATTATCCAATGGCTGGGTAGGGCCGCGGTGCTAGCTAGTGGTCAGCACCCCCCACACCTGGTCGATGGTGGCGACGTCCGCGCTGGGTATGGCGTTGGGCACCACGTAGGTCCGGGTCTGGTCCGCGCTGCAGGTCGGGTCCCAGGTGCCGCATGAGTAGCCGTAGGACTTGCTGCCCGCGTCGTCCTTCCCCGAGCTCGTCTGCAGGTACGCAGTGCCGTAAGCCCGGCAGCCGACGAAGGCGTTGGAGTTCTTGACCTCGACCGAGACGTCCATCTCGTTGTCCGTCCGCCACCAGGTGTAGAACACCCGTGCCTGGCAGTTGCTGGACACCGTCCACAAGCCGCTGTCGTAGCTGCATGAGCTATCGGTGAGCGCGCACCCCCTTCGCGGCCCGACCTGGTCGGCTCGGGCGCTGAGCGCGCCCACGGCCACCAGCGCGGTTGCGGCGATCGTAACGCCGGCCAGCACCCGCAGTTTCCCCGCCCGCTTGCTGAACATGTCTTCTCCCTCGGGTAATGTCCGCCGTTGCGGTCGGACAGGGCAAGGGTCGCAGCGCCGGCCGCCCGGGCACATCGTCAATAATCCGTACCCGGGCTGGCCGGAATTGCTTACGCGGGGCCGGCCTGAATGGCCGTCACGTTTCACCGAAACGCAGGTCAGGCCCTGCGGCGGATGATATTAGCGCGCTGACGGCGGGCACAGCACGACGAAGGGGAGGGTACGCCCATTCAGCACGAGAGAGCCCAGGGACGCTTGGTCGGCGACCGGGATCTCGATCGCGGTGCCATCCGTCATGGCGGTAACGATGCCGCTTTCCAGCGCGGCGAGGTCGGCGGATGCCTGCAGGGTGTAACCGTGGCCCTGGGTGGTCGGCCCGGCTGGCGACGGCACGTACAGCGTTGCCCGGGGCTGGATGGCGCCCCCGGGGAGCCAGCCAGCGGGCGGCACCAGCACGGCCACGCCGGCGACCGACCGGGTGGACAGGATCAGCCGGCCCTTCAGGGGCGCTTCGACGTTGACCGTGACCGGGCCGTCTTGGCTGATGAGAGCCTGCCGGATCATGTCCGCCGGGGAATTGGCGTCAACGGCCCAGCCGGTGGGGTCGCCCTGAATTCGCAGAACGCTGGTCATGTGATTCCTCTTGGGTCAAGCGTGATCGCGGGAACCAGGTGCGCCGTGCTCAGGCCTTTCCAGCGTCGCGGCGGCTATCGCGGCCTCGGTGCGGTTGCGCACACCGAGCTTATCGAATATGCGGGAAATATGAACGGCAACCGTGCGCTCGCTGATGTACAGCGAGCGGGCTATCTGGCGATTGCTGCTGCCTTGCCGCAGGAGGGCGAGGACCTGCGCCTCCCGCTCCGTGAGGTCCAGCCGCGCGTGCGCCGCCGGGCCCGCCCGAAGCTGCAGCCCGGCCTTGCGCGCCAGCGCCTCCGATAGCCGCAGCAACGGGGCCGACCCCAGGTCGCCGGCCAGTTGGGTGCAGGCCGCGAGCGCGCGGGCCGCCTGATCGCGCCGTCCGCCGCGGGCCGCCGCCTGCGCCTCGCGCAGGCGCGCGTACGCCTCCCGGTAAGGCTGGCCGGCGCGTTGCCACGCGATGGCGACCGCGCGCCAGGTCGCCCGCCGGTCGGCCCCGTCGCGGCGGGCGAGCTCCGCGCTGACGAGCACGCCAAACGCGGCCACCACCGGCTCGGTGTCCGCCATGATGGCCGACATCCGGTCAGCCAGCCCGGCCGCCGTCGCGTCCCACTCGCCAGGCAAATCGGCGGGCCGCACGCTAACCGGCAGGGCGGCGAGGTCGGCCTGGAGCCATGCGCCCGCCGCCAGCAGCCGCGTCTCCTCCTCCGCCAGCATCCCGCCCGCCAGGACCGCCAGCCCGGCGAGCACGTGCTCCGCCGCGGTGCGCAGGTCACCATCCAGCAGTGCCTGCTCAGCGAGGCAGGCGTGCAGCGGCCCGCTGAGCCGTGGGCCATCGGGAGCATCGGCGAGCGCGGCGGCCAGCGCCGACGCCTGCTGTCTATCGCCCCGGCCGACGGCCAGTTCCAGCCGCAGCAGGTCCAGGTACCGGGCGACATGCGCCACCGATTCGCCGACCAGTTCCGCCAGCAGGTCGCCAGCCTCCGCCCAGCGGCCGGTGGCCACCAGCACGGCGGCGGTGTTGTTGTCGAGGACGGCGGTGAGCGTCGGCGGAACGTTCATGGCGCGCGCCGCGCGGCGGCCCTCCCGGGCGACATCGAGTGCCTCGGCGAGCCGCCCGGCGGTACACAACAGGTACATGTGGCTGTTGGCCGCGCGCAGCATGTCCTCGGCGCTGCCGCAATCGCGCGCGAGGGTGAACGCCGCCCGCAGCGCGGCGAGCCCGCCATCGGTGTCGCCCCGCTGGGCTCGGAGCACGCCCAGGGTGGCCAGGCCATGCGACTGCTCGGCGCCGGCGCCGGCCTCCGCGGCGAGGAAGGTCGCCCGCTCCGCCAGGGGCAGCGCGTCGTCCGGCTGCCCCAGCCACAGCAGCCAGGTGGCCTGGGCGGCCAGCAGGCGGCCGTGCAGCGCCGTCGGGGCGCGGTCCGCGATAAGGTCCAGCGCCTCCCGCGCGGCCGCCACCGCGCTGCGGGGATCGCCGCCCTCCCATCGGTAGCGACCCAGCCGTTCCAGCAACTGCGCCCGGCGCAGCGGGTCGGCCTGCGCGCACAGGGTCACCGCGTCGGCGGCGTAGCCCATCGCGCGGTCGGGGTGGCCGGCCAGGCTCGCGGCCTGCGCGGCTTGTTCCAGGACCTCCGGGCTCCAGTCGCAAACCCCCCTAGCCAGGCTCGCCGCCTGGTCAAAGAGCCGGCTGGCCTCCGGGTAGGCGTGCGCGGACATTGCTCGCTGGGCCGCCGCCAAGGCGGCGACCGCCGCCTCGGCCGGGTGGCCGGCCAGCTGCCAGTGCAGGGCCACCCGGGCCGGGTCAGGGCCGGGTGGCCCTGCAGTGCCAGCCGCCAGCGTGGTGGCCAGCCGCCGGTGGAACGTGCGCCGTTCGCCGGGCAGCAAGTCACCATAGAGAACTTGCCGGGTCAGCTCGTGCGGGACCGCGTACCCGTCCGCGGTCGTGGTGAGCAGCCGCCGGGCGACGGCTTCCCGCAAGGCGGCGAGCAGGTCCCGTTCCGGCAGCGGAATGGTTTTCGACAGCAGTTCATGCGAGACCCCGTCGTCGGCGACGCACGCCTGGCCGACCACATCGCGAACCGCCGGCTGGGCGCTGGCGAGCTTGGCCCGGATGGCCTCGGCAAGGGGCAGCGGCGGCCAGTGCGGCGCGGACCGGGCGAGCTCCTCGGCGTAGAACGGGTTACCGTCAGCTGCCGAGACGATCGCGGTCACGTCCGCCGGGGCGGTCCCGGCTGGCGTCAAGTTGGCGACCAGCGCCGCCGTCGCGCGATCGTCTAGCGCCCCCAGCCGCAGCCGGGTCACTCGCGGGCAGCGCTCCAGCGCCGCGAGCCAGGGCAGGGCCGCGTCGTCCAGTTCTTCCGCGCGCAGGGTGGCGACCACGAGGATGGGCTGGTCACGGAGCCGGACGGCGAGGAACGCGAGCAGCATTCGCGATGACTCATCGGCCCAGTGCATGTCTTCCAGGACGAGCAGCAGTGGCATCCGGGCCGACAATTGCGACAGCAGCGTGAGCACCCGCTCGAACAGGAGATGCCGGGAGATCCGCGGGTCGGCCGGGCCCGCCTCGTCGAGCAGCCACGCCGCGTGGTCGGGCAGCGCGGCCACGAACGGCCCGTACGCCAGCGTCTGGCCGGCCATGGGGACGCAGCCGCCGACGCAGGCCTGCGCGCCGTCCGCCATCGCGCACAGCTCCGTCGCCAGTCGCGTCTTGCCAATGCCGGCCTCGCCAGTGATCAGCAAGACCCGGGCTTGGCCATTGACCGCGCTGGTGAACGCCGCCATGGCCGCATCGCGCTCCGAGTTCCGGCCGACGAGGGGCGCTGGCGCTGGGGCTGACACGGAAGGAAGCGTGCCTCCGGCGCGACCGTCGTGTCAAATGGCCAGAAGCTTTGGCCGACGCCACTCCATAGGCTATTGCCGCGACCGTCATCTCTGCAGGTAACGAGCCATTGTTCTGGTAATAGCGTGCCTCCCGGCGCGGTGGCGCCGGGAGGCACGGACCCTCTTATCAGCGGGTCAGCAGACCGCTGCGGCGTGGAAGGACAAGTTGTCCAGGTTGCCGCCGAAGTACAGCAGATCCCGCACTTGGATGCCGATGGTGGTGGCGCCGGCGCCGGGGACGATCTCCACCGTGCCCGGCGTGTACGGGACGCTGGCGTCCACCGATCCCCGGGTGGCCACCTCGGTGCAGCCGGACAGGCTGACCGGGGTGATCATGACGTAGGATCCGGTGCCCGCCTGGTACGAACTGGTCAGCGCCGACGCCCGGGCCGGGACGCCGGACGCGTCCACGACCGCGAAGTTCGCGCCGACCGCACCCGGGCACACCACCGCCAGGTGGAAGGGGATCCCCGAGCTGAGGCCGCCCGCCGGGTTCTTGGTCTCGATGTAGACGGCGTCCGGGTTGCTCGCCGAGCCCGTGTAGACGCCGTTCGGGTTGTAGACCAGGGCGTTGCCCGGATCGCCGACGCTGGCCAGGTAGGCACAGCCCGCCACTGAGGACGGGAAGGTCACGTCGTAACGGCCGGTGCCGAGGCTGCTGAGCGTCGCCCCCGGGGTCGAGCGGACCAGGTTGGCGGAGTAGCCGACGACGGCATAGGACCAGCCCGGCCGGCCGCAGTCCACCACTAGGTGGAAGGGGCCGGCGGTCAGGCCGCCGCCCTGGTTCTTGGTCTCGACGTAGACCCCGTCCACGCTAAGGTGGCCGCCTGCCGGGTAGGCCTGCAGCGCCTGGGAGTACGCGTTGACCGTCGTGGCGACGTACGCGCATCCCGTCACGTTCTGCGGGAACGTGACCTCGTAGCGGCCCGCGCCGAGCATGGTCACCGTCGCGCCCGGGGTCCCGTTGACCAGCGTTCCGGTCTGGGACACGCTGGCGAACAGGTTGCCGCTGCCAGCCGCGGGAGTCCCGCCACCTCCACCCCCGCCCGGGGGAATGTTCGGGTTGCTGGCGGCGAACGCCGGCGTGGCGGCGGCCCCCGCGGCCGCCATGATGGTTACCGCGGCCAATAGCAGTTTTGTTCTGATGCGAAACACAGTTCTCCCCGTTTCACTGTCGCCTCCGGGCCAATTCCCGGCGGTTGGCCCCAGCCTCACATTCCGGCCTTCTCCCGGCGTCAGCAAAACGGCGTACCACGGGGATCGGGAATTTACTACGCGGCGCTCGCCCTTCGGACAGCCACGACCACGCGGCACCCGTTTCCGGGCGCTGACCAGGCCCACGACATGCCCACCGGCATAGCCGGCGATGCTACTGCCCCGCAGCCAGCCTGCCACTGTCCCGCCACCAGGAGGCTCTGGGATGGAGGCATGCACCCCGCGGCCGTTACCACGTGGGCGGCCGATGACACGCTCACCGCGATCTACCTCGGCGAGTACTGGCCACTCGTCCGACTCGCGGTATTGCTGGTGCACGACGTGCCCACCGCCGAGGATGTCGTCCAGGACACGTTCATCGCCGTGCAGTCAAGCTGGCCGCGGCTGCGCGACCGGGACAAGGCGCTGTCGTACCTGCGGTTCAGCGTGGTCAATCGATCGCTTTCGGTCCTGCGTCACCGCGCGGTGGTCGACAAGAACGCGCCGAG
>JAICUO010000729.1 GCA_025935815.1 Streptosporangiaceae bacterium | reverse complement strand
GAGCACCCCTTCAAGCGGGACCGGCTCGAACGGGGCGAGCACCACTAGCTCCTCGCTGTCGCCTAGCGCCGTCACCGCGGCCATGATCGTGTCGAACGGCTCACCGCCGGCCGCGATGATCGGCCGCGCGTCCACAGTCGCCACGCCGCGCCTCCCTTCCCGGCCATCGGCCGGATAGTTTTTCTAGCAGATACTAGTAAAATATCACCGGGCAGGCGACGCGCCGGCCCCGCCCGTCGCCTGTCCGGTGCCCGGGGGAGTGCGACAGGGCGCGCCCGGCCATCCTCGGGAATGCGCTGGGGCCGTCCGGACGATGTATTTATAAGAGAGATAGTTTAAATCAATCTTACGGAAGAAATGATGGACGGCAGCCCGCGGATCCTGATCGTCGTCGGCGGCTACGGCGGCATGCACACTGCGCTGCGCCCTGGAACGGATGCTGCGCCCGGGCGAGGCGACCATGTCGATCGCCGACCCGCGCTCGTACATGACCTACCAGCCACTGCTCGCCGAGGCGGCCGCCGGGAGCCTGGAGCCGCGGCATGTCGTGGTCCCGCTGCACCGTACCCAGGTCATCAAGGCGCGGAGGTCTACGGGCTGCGGATGCGCGGCTTCCCCGCCTGGATCACCCGCCGCACCAACCACCTACTGAAGCTGCCGACGGTGAACCGGCTGCGCGTCGTCGCGGACTGGACACTGGCCCTGCTGTTCCCGCGCGAGGCTGTCTCCCTCGGTGTCATCGAGCACCCGCGGCAGGACTTTAGGGACGCGCTTCACGTCATCGCCACCGCGCCGTCTCACCTGGCACCCGCCCGAGACCGGGAAGAGAAAGAAGACGATCATCATGCTTACCACAGGTGAGCAGCAAGAACTCTGTCACATCGAGAAGGAACTGCGGGATGCCGACCGCGGGTTCGCCTGGCGGCTGACCCTGCTCCAGGGCCTGCTGCGCCGGGCCGGCCCTGGCAGGCGGGCGTACCTGCTGGTCCTGGCCGCGCTGACGTCCACGCTACTGCGGCTCGTCGCGGCGGCGGGCCGGCTGCTGATGACGTTTGCTGAGGGGGCGGTCCTGATGGACCCGGCGGCCTTGGCGGCTCTCGGCGACGCTGGATGGCCGGGCTGGGAGCCGGGGCAGGCGTCACGTCACGGTGCCAGCCCGGCACAGGACCGGCCGCGGCCCGGCGAGACGGGCCTGCGATGAGCACGCCGGGACGCCCGGACGGCTGGGTCCGCGCGTGCGGCCTCGCCGCGCTTGGCGAGGACGAGCCACCTGTCGGCCGGGTGGCAGCCGGCAACGTGGCCGCCGGCCGTGAGTGGAAGTGATCTTTATGGAACGAGTGGCGCCGGGCGGGATCCCGCTGGCCATGCGGGTCCGCGGACTGCGGCCGGACCGCAATCCGCTGCGCCGGGGTTCCGACCGGGCCGAGTTCGCCGTCGTGCTGCTGCTGCTCGCGGCGCTCCTGGCCGGGGCGCCGCTGACGGCACTGGCAGCGGCCCGGTGGGCGGCAGCCTCCGGGTCGCAGGCCGGACTGGCACAGGCTGGCCAGCATCAGGTGACGGCGGTATTGCTGCACGACGTGCCCGCGACGGCAGGCAGCCTTGCCTTCCCCGCACCGGAACCGCAGGTCCTCGCGCGGTGGACCGGCCCCGCGGGGCCCCGCGCCGGGTTGGTTGACGCGCGGCCCGGTGCCCGGGCAGGCAGCGCCGTGACGGTGTGGACCGACCGGTCGGGCAGGCTGGCCGGACCAGCGGCGCAAGCTGCGGGCGTAGCCAGTCAGGTGGTCCTGGCGGTGCTGGCGGCGCTTGTCACGGTCTCGGTCCTTCTGCTGGTCCTGTGGGCATTCGCCAGCATCTTCCTGAACTGGCGCCGGATGGCAGCCTGGGACGCCGACTGGGCGGCGACCGAGCCGCGGTGGACGGGGCGGCGCTAGCTCCCGGTGCGGGCTTACCCGCGAGATCGCCCGTCCGCGGCTTTCCCCGTTTCAGCAATTCTTCGATTGCGCGGGTTCCGGGGCCTGCGCGGAGTGCCGCACCTGCGGGCGGTCCCTCGGGCCGCCCGCTGGGCCGCTCGCCCGGTGACCCCTCCAGGCTAATAATTCTATGCTCTGCTAGATTTATTCTGCGTGAGGCCGCCCGATGGCGGTACGCCGCTGCAGCCGGGAGGGACAATGACAGCACCGCCGCAGACACCCGCAAGGCCGCCTGTGCCGCCGCGACCCGTGCCCGGGGCATGGCCGGGCCGACCGCCCGGGGTGCCGGCCGTGGTGCCTCCGCCTTCAGTGCCGCTAAGCTTCCTGGCGGCAGCCGCCGCCGGGCTGATAGCCTGCGGCATCACCCTGATCTGGGCGCGCGAGATCGCGATGGCCGACCCGACCGCCGACCCGGTGGTCGCGGCGGCCCACTTCGGGATGCTGGCGACCTTGTCCATGGGGGTGGCGGGTGCGCTGCACCAGTTCACGCCCGTGGTTACGCAGCGCCCGCTGCGCTCGGTCCCCCTGGCCTGGGCGACGTTCGCGGCCTGGCTCGGCGGGGCCTGGCTGATCCCCTCAGGGATCGCCGCCCAGCAGGAGGGCGTAGTGGAGGCGGGAGGGGGCCTGGCCGCGGTCGCGGTCACCTTGCTGGCGGTGAACCTGGCGGCCCCGCTGGCCGCGCGGGGCAAGGGTCACACGGTCACCGGGCTGCGGTTCGCCCTGGCCGGCTTCACGGCGACGGCGTGCTTCGGCGTCACCTACGTGGCCGACCGGAGCGGGAACTGGTTCGACCTGTCCGGCCATGTCGTGCTCGCGCACGCGGTCATCGGCCTGTTCGCCTGGCTCGGGCTGACCTACGTCGCGGTGGCGGAAAAGCTCTGGCCCATGTTCTTCCTGGCCCACGTGCCCGGCCGGCACCGGGCCGGGCGGCTGGCGGTGTGGCTGATCCCTGCCGGGGTGGCGCTGCTGTCGCCCGGGCTGCTGGCCAGCGTGAACCCGCTGGCCTGGGTCGGCGCCGCGATCCTCGCGGCGGGGCTGGCCGCGCACCTGGTGTCGCTCGCCGCGCATGTCCGGCACCGGCACCGCAAGGGCGGGCTGCACCTGGCGTTCGTCGCCACTGCGGCGGGCTTCCTGGTCGCGGGGGCCGGGCTGGCGCTCGCCGCGGGCCTGGTCATGCCCGGCGACCACCATGCGGGCATGGCGCTGGCCGCCGCGGCGGTGGCCGCGTTCGCCGGCTGGCTGCTTGAGGCCCTGGCCGGCCACGTGCACAAGGTCGTGCCGTTCATCTTGTGGTCGGTGCTGCGCGGCCGGGGCGTCGCGGCCGGCCCCTCGGGTCGGCCGCTGGGCTTTGGCGACCTCTACGACCACCGCATCGCCGCGGGCAGCTATGCCCTGGTCACCGCGGGCATCACCGCGGTGTGCGCCGGGTTCGCGGCCACGCGGCCCGCCGCGCTCGCGGCCGGCGGCGGGCTGCTCGCCGCGGCGGGGCTCGCGCTGGCGGCGAACCTGTCGATCCCGCCTGCCCTGCTGATGCGCAAGGCCCCCCGGCCCTCCGCCCCGCCGGGAAGGGCCGCGCGCGGACCCCGGAGGCCGCCCCCTCGGGGCAGCATGGCGTGCGGCCGCCGCCGCGTTGTGGCCAGGGTGGGCAGGCCAGCCGCCGGCGGCGGTCGCCGCCAACGGCCAGGTCCTACCTGCTGCAACCCGGGAACCCGGCCGGCGGCGCGGCCCGGACGACCGGCCTGATGCCCGGCGAGGGCGGCTT
>JAICUO010000162.1 GCA_025935815.1 Streptosporangiaceae bacterium | reverse complement strand
GTGTCGGTGATGCGGGTGCCGTCGAGGGCGTGATAGTACTTCCCGGTCGTGGCGGTGGTGAAGTAGCCGCTGAGGTCGCCGACGAGGTCGATGGGCTGGGCGGAGCCGTTGTAGAACTTGACCTTGCCGTCGGAGCCGACGGGGACGATGACGGTGTCCTGGTAGGTTTCGCCGCCAGTGAAGCTGATGTTGCTCTCGGCCGGGCGGGTGGCGAGGGTATTGGGGTAGGCCTCGATGAATCCGTTGTCGCCGCTGGGCGCGATGGCGCCGAGGTTGAGGGCGATGGCGGTGACGCCAGTGGCGGGGATGCCGGCGCCGTTGGTGTTGTCGCCTTCGATGGTGACGGTCAGCGCGGAGTTGGCGGGAACCGGGTTGGAGTTCGGCAGGCCCGTGCCGTTGCCGGTGTAGAAGAGGCGGACCGGGTCGGCCAGGGGGGTGTAGGTGCTGGCCCCGGTGGCGGTGGTGGTGCTGGTGAAGTAGCCGGTGATGTCGACGAGGATCTGGGTGGCGCCGCCGCCGCAGCCGTTGTAGATGGCGATCTTGCCGTCGCCGCCGACCGGGACGATCGCGTCGTTGGTGAGGGTGTCCCCGGCGGGGTCGCAGTTGAGGGTGGAGGTGGCGGGCCGGGGCGCGGCGTCGGGGAAGGCGGTCAGGTACCCGGTGGCGGCCCCGACGACGGTGACCGAGATGGCGGCCGCGGTGACCCCGGTGGTGGGGATGGTGCCGCCGTCGGCCAGGGCCGCCCCGCGGACGGGGACGGAGATGGTCGCGCCGGCGGCGACGGGGCCGGGGATGGTGGTACTGGTGCGGGTGTCCAGCAGGCGGGTGGGGGTGACGGCGATGAGGGCGCTGGCGGGCGCGGGCGGCTGGACGGGAACGGCGAGGCTGTCCCAGACCTGGGTGGTGGCGACCTGGCCGTTGAGGAAGCTGGCGGCGTTGCCGGCGACCTGGCTGGCCCCGAGGAGGAACTTCCCGGTCTGCGACAGTGGCGTGGCCTGCATGTAGGCGACCTCGGTTCCGCTGGCGTAGAGCTTGAGGATGCCGGCGCCGCTGTCATAGGTGAGGGTGAGGTTGGTCCACACCCCGGTGCGGACGGTGCCGCCGGTGGCGGTCACGTAGGCGCTGCCGCTGGTGTTCACCGCGACTTGCCATTGCCCGCTGGTGGTGGCGGAGACCTTCACGGTCGAGTAGCTGCTGCCGTTCTGGGAGAACACGGTGCCACCGAGCACCGCGAGGTTCACCCAGGCGGAGACGCTGAAGCTGCTGCTGGGCGTGAAGTCGCCGCTTTGGCTGGAGGACGTCAGGAAGCCGGTGGTGCCGTTGAGCTGGACATCGGGGCTGAACAGCGGGTCGCCGGAGTTCCACTGGGCGCCGGTGACGCCGGTGTTCTGGGACAGGTCGTATTGAGTCTTCCCGGCCCCGGGCTGGTCGGCGGCGGTGGTCACGGGGGTGCCGTCATCGGTCACGTCGTCGAGCAGGTAGGTGTGGTCGGCGGTGAGCAGCTTCTGGGAGGCGCCGGTGACGTTGGCCTGCTTGAGGCTGGTGCCGTCCCAGCTCCAGGCCTCGACCTGGCCGGCGCTGGTGACGTCCATCAGCCCAGGAGACCCGCCGATGTCGGTTGCCTGGAGGCTGGCCAGCGACGCGTTCGCCTTCCAGTTGGCCGATAGCTGCGTCGGGGTGTAGGTCAGCGTGGCGGTGGGGTTGGTGTTGGTGAAGGTGACGAAGTCGAACCCGCCGGGTGCCTTGTTGGTCAGCCCGGTCAGCTCCCACAGGTACAGGGCGCCGGTGGACTGGTTCCGCAGGTACATGTCGGTGTAGCTGGTACCGCCGCGAGTATCGGAGCCGGTGGTGATGGTCCAGCTGGGCCAGTCCATCGTGCCGTCCGGCGTGGGGTTGCTCAGCTCGTATGGCAGGGCATTGGAATTGTCCTGGTCGAAGCTGGTGGGGCCAGTGCCGGCGTACGCCTGGAAGTACCCCAGGTAAGACCCGACGCTGGGGTCGGTGAACGCGGCGAGCTCGTCAGGATGGGCCTGGTTGCTCCCGGACGCGTCATAGGCGTTCACCAGCTGCTGCGGGTGATTCACGTTCCCGGAGACAGCGCTGGTGTCATCGAAGACGCTCGTGAAGTTCTGGCCCTGGCTGGTGGCTACGCTGCCGTCGCCTTGCCCTTGCAGGATGTAGGCCTGGTTCGTTCCGGGGGCGAATGCCTCGATGTCGTTGAAGCCGGGCCCGAGGAACTGGCCGGAGATGGCCTTCAGGCCGTTCCAGTCGGCTGGCGTCCCCGGGTTGGCGCTGCTCCCGGCCGTGCCCATGCCCTGAGGGCCGTAAGGGCCAATATCGTCCGCAGTGGTGGCCACGGTGCCGTTGAACCGGCCGCCGCTGCCCTGGCCCGCGGCCAGCCAGAGGCCGGATGCGGTGCCGGTCGTCCCGTTGCCGACGGTGAGCAGGTCAGGGATGCCGTCGCCGTTCATGTCCTGGTCAGCGGCGGCCGCGGGGACGGTCGCGCTGAACGGGCACACTTCGGTGTCGCCGATGGTGCCGGTCGCGGAGATGGCGATGACCGTCACGAAGTTGTACTGACGCGTCGGAGCGACGGAGAAATGGCCCGGGTAGGGGGAAGTGCTGCCCGCGGCGAACGGAACGGGGTTACCGCCGTTGAGCTGGAAAGCGTAGGAGGTCGGGGCCGCGACGCCGGAACTGGTGTTGGCGTCGACGGTGAACAGCGCAGGGGTTCCGACCGCGTACGCCTGCGTTCCGTCGTCGCAGTTGGTGACGGTCGGCTTGCCCGGCTTGAGGGTGGAGAAGGTGAACTTGCAGGTTGCCGGCGACGTGGGTACCCCGGACAGGCCCGTGGAGACCGTGGCGGTCCAGGTGATGAGTACCTGGCTGTTGCTGCCGTACTGGACGGCGTTGTCGAGGTCGGCCATGGACAGCGGCAGGTGGGCGATGGTGCCGGAGCCCGCCGACTCGTTCATGGTGGGGTTGCTGGCGAACGTGTGGCCGTTGGCGGTGGCGGTGAAGGCGACGCCCAGCACTCCGCCGTCCGGGTCGCTGACCCTAGCGTTCAGCGTGACGTTGCCGTTGCCGACAACGGTCGCGCCGGTGGCGCAGTTGGCCGCCGGTGAGGTGGACAGCGCTGGCGTGGCCGGCGGGTGGGCGTACTGGATGGTGATGGTGGCGTTCTCGGCGATCGTGGTGCGCGGGTTGGCGAACTTCTTCCAGCCGACGCTGGCGGTGGACTCGGCCTTGAGGCCGACGTTCAGGGTCGGCATCGGCCCGGAGGTAGTGGCCGCGTCGGCGGCGATCACCGACCGCACGTCGTAGGACACGTCCTGGGCGCCGATCGGGCAGCTGGAGGGGCCGCCGATGATCTCCGTGGTGGACCAGCCGAAGGCGACGTTCGCCGAGCCGAGGGGACTGGCGTTCCAGGACGGCTGGTTGTTGTAGGTGGTCGACGGGGAGATGGCTCCGGTCTGGTACAGGTCGACCGGGGAGGGCGTGCACGAGTCCGCCCACACCTCGGGGAAGTACGCGGTCGCGGAGTGAATGAACGCACCGCGGATCTGCGACGAGACGGGGATCTGGTAGAAGGCGTAGGAGGTCCCGCCGGTGTCGGGGTTGTGGCCGACCTGCAGGTAGTCCGACCCGTCATAGTACGGCTGGACCGGGAAGTCGCTGGACACGTACGCCCAGTTGGACGCGGACGGCCCCGGCGACGGCGTGTGCCAGTCCGGGTCGATGTACTCGGGGAACACCGCGCCGCGGCCGGTCAGCAGGCCGTGATCGGGGGTCAGGGTGAGCCTGCCGCCGCTGACGGTGACGCCGAGCCGCCGCACGTGGGCGCCATCGCCCGGCAGTGCGGACGCGGGCGCCTGCCCGGCCGGATCGGCGTGGCCGCCGCCCTTGGCCGCCATCGCGCGAAGGCGGGAGGGAGAAACCGCGGAGTCCCACATGCGCGGCGCCGGGGAGGTGAAGATCGCCTGCCCCCGGGGCGTCCGTGCGGTGACCGTCCCGTTGGGCGCGGCGTGCAGGGCGACGCCCTTGACGTGGGTGGCGAATGCCAGCGTTGCCAGCGCGGGGTTGCCGGCGGCGGCGGGAGTGTCGACGCGCAGCACCTCGCTATAGTCACCGCTGGGCTTGGCGGTGACGATGAGGCTCACGCCGGGCAGGATGCCCGTGTAGGTGGCGGTGCTGCCGGAGACCGAGGGGGCTGGCAGCCGCACGGGGGCGGTCAGCGCCAGCGAGTACGCGCCGTACGTCATGGTGGCCAGCGGGCCGGTCCCGCCGCCGGACAGGGTCAGCGGGTGGCTGGGCACGGCGGGGGAGTACGTCCCGTCGTGGTTGCGGGCCAGGCGGGCGTCAAGGGCGCGCCAGGTCCCGTTCACCCGCGCGCGGACCGGGGCGGTCGACTCCGTCAGCGTGAATGAGCCGTCCGGGTTGGCGGTCAGCGTGGACGTGGCCGTCGTCGCCCCGGTCACCGGGACGGCCTTGCGGGTCCGCTGGGCCTGCGCGAGCGCCTGTCCCGGCGTCTGGTACGGGTGCGCTGGGCGCGCCTTGGCGGCGGTGGCCTTGCCGGCGGGCCCGGCGGGCTGGTGTCCCGCAGCCATGGCGGGCCTGGCCAGCGGCAGCCCGCACAACAGGCTGGCCGCGACGATAATGCACGCGGTGCGTAGCCGCCGCGCGGGCCGTGCGAACGAAGATGACCTCATGGCAGACCGGATCCGCTCCCTCGCCGGGGCACTCACGTGCGACGCTTCCATGCAATTAGGGTCCAACACGATGGCACATGGACATGCGTCACCGATGGTGATTGGACACGGTAACTGAGGGTGTCTCCACGACATCCCCGAAGGCAAAACAGGTTCAGAGTCAATGATGCGCGCCTAATTGTCAAGACCGCATTGCCAGGGAATTTTGTTCACTGACCAGTCCTTGCGCGGCAGTCCAAGGCATGTCATCCTCTGGTGGGAATTTCATATCCGCTGTGCGTTCATGCTCGCTGGCCTGCATTTCTGGGCTTTAGTGGTTCCGGAGGGTGGATCGTGTCCTGGTCTGGGCGGCGTGCGCGGGGTGCTAGCAGGTTCCGGGTGATTGCGGCAGCGGCCGGCGTGGTCCTGGCGGCGGCCCTGGCCGCGTGCTCCCCAGGTATCTCCCAGGCGCCCGGCAGTGCCCCGGCCGCGGCCCCGGCGGGAACCCCGGTGAAGGTCCTGACCCCGCATAAGCCGGTCATCACCCGGCCGGCGAACCACGCGGCGCCGCCCTTCAAGGCCACTGCCACGCGGTGGCCGGCCCCGGCCTCCGGCAGCGTGATGCTGGGCTCCCCGCCGCCCGGGCAGCCGGCCGGCCCGGTGAGCAAGGTCGCCGGGACACCGCTGTGGCTCCAACCGGTCACCGCTGGCCCCCGCACCGCCAGCGAGCACGCAGCCACGGGCGCATCGCAGGTCACGGCGACCGTCTTGCCGCGGGCGACGGCCGCCGCGCTGGGGATCCCGGGAGTGGTGTTCCAGGTCGGCGGGGCGCCCCCGGCCGGGGCGAAGGTCCGGGTGGGCCTGGACTATGCCTCGTTCGCACAGGCGTACGGCGGGAACTACGGGACCCGGCTGCAGCTTGTGAGCCTGCCCGCCTGTGCGCTGACCACCCCCCAGGTTCCCGCCTGCCGCAGGCAGACGGCGCTGGGCTCGGCCCAGGACTACCGGGCCTCCACCGTCTCGGCGGTAGTCCCCCTGCCGGCCGCCCCGGCCGCCTCGGCCATGTTGTATTCATCCGCCAGCTCCGGCACCGGGCAGGCAGCGTCGGCGGGCGTGCTGCTCGCGGCGACGAGCTCCACGGGGCAAGAGGGCGGGGCGGCCGGCGAGTACCCTCCGACGCCGCTGGCGCCGTCGGGGACGTGGTCCGAGGGCGGGGACTCCGGCGCGTTCACCTACTCCTACCCCATTACGCTGCCGTCGGCGTCGGCCAAGCTCGTCCCGTCGCTGTCGCTCAGCTACGACTCCCAGGCGGTTGACGGGAAGACGGCCACCACCCAGGCCCAGTCGTCATGGGTGGGGGATGGCTGGCAGACCCCGGACTCGTTCATCTCGCTGCAGACGACGTCATGCGCCGACAGCCCCGAGGGCACGGCGTCGCCGTCGGCAACCTCCGATGAGTGCTACGCCGGCAAGATCGTGCAGATGTCCCTCGACGGCGCCGCCACGCCGCTGGTCTTCACGTCGTCGACCACCTCGGGCGGGGTGACGACGTCGAAGTGGCGGGCGCAATCGGATGACGGTGAGCTCATCACGCACGTGGCGAAGGCTTCCACCGTCCTCGGGAAGTACGACTCGACCAGTCCCGGTAGCGATTACTGGACCGTCACCGAGCGGAACGGGACCGCTTACACCTTCGGCATGCAGCACCTGCCCGGCTGGGCCAGCGGCAAGCAGGCGACGAATTCCGTGGACACGATGCCGGTGTACTCCGCGCACTCGGGAGACCCGTGCTACGACGCGTCCGGGTTCGCGGCCTCGGTTTGCCCGATGGTCTACGAGTGGCACCTGGACTACGTGACTGACACCCATTCCGAGGCGATGGCCTACTTCTACACGCAGTTCACCAACTACTACGGCGAGGACAACGGCGCGTCCAACGTGCCCTATGTGGCCGACTCCTACCTGGACCACATCGCCTACGGGTTCCCCAGCGCGAACGCGTACGGGACCGTCCCGGACATCGTCACGTTCAACGCGCAGCCGCGGTGCGTCGCGGCGACCTGCGGCGCGATCTCCACGTCGAACCCCAACGTCGCCACGCAGTACCCCGACATCCCCGTTGACCTGGCGTGCGCATCCGGCGCCACGTGCACCTCCCATGCCCCGGCGCTGTTCTCGGAGGTGCGGCTGGACTCGATCACGACCCAGCAGTACAACGTGGCGGCGGGCGCCTACCAGGACGTGGACGCCTACCAGTTCACGCAGAAGGAGCCCGGGTCCGGGGACGGTCTGGCGGCGACGCTGTGGCTGGATTCCATCGCCCGAACCGGTAACGACACCACCGCGGGAGGGTCGTCGGCGGTCACGCTGCCGCCGGTGTCGTTCGGCAAGATCGACCTGCCCAACCGGGTCTTCACCGCGACCTACCCGGGCCTGTACCGGTACCGGATCGCGTCGGTCACCTCCCAGACGGGCTCGGTCACCAACGTCTCCTACGGCACCCCGTACGCGTGCTCCTCGTCCTACTCCTCGTCATCGCCGCCGTCGGTGACGTCGGCGAACACCGACTCGTGCTACCCGGTGTTCTGGACGCCGCCAGCCAACTCGACCCCGGTGCTGGACTGGTTCGAGTCCTACGCGGTCACCCAGGTGCTGACCGCCGACCAGTCCGGCGGGTCGCTCACGCAGGAAAGCGACTACTCCTACGACGGCGGGGCCGCCTGGCACTACGACGACAACGAGGTCGTGCAGAAGAAGTACCGGACCTGGGGCCAGTTCCGCGGCTACGGCACCGTCACCACCCGCACCGGCCAGCTCGCGGCCAACCCGCAGACCCAGCAGGCGACCGCCTACTACCGAGGCATGAACGGCGACACCCTCCCGTCCGGGACCCGGTCGGTCACCCTGACCGACTCCCAGGGCGGCAACCACGCCGACGCCAACCAGCTGGCCGGCAGCCCGCTGGAGGCCACCACCTACCTCGGGTCCGGCGGCCCGGTCGCCTCCTCCGCCATCACCTCCTACTGGGTGTCAGCGGCGACCGCGACCCTGACCCGGGACGGGCTGCCCGACCTGACCGCGAACATGACCGCGACCGCCGAGACGTGGACCCGCACCGCGCTCACCGACGGCGGCCAGACCGGCGTGTGGAACGTCACCGAGACCGACAACACCTACGACGCCACCACCAGCGACGCGAACTTCGGGCTGCTCACCTTCTCCTACTCCCACACCAGCCCCGTCAACACGGCATACGACTCCTGTACCAGGTACCAGTACGCGCCCGCCAACACCAGCGAGAACCTCGTCGGGCTAGTCTCCTACACCGAGACCGACAAGGTCGCCTGCGCCGGCTACACCGCGGGGGTGCCCGCCTCAGTCCCGTCCGGGCTGAACACCCTGACCGCCCCGGCCAGCGTCGCCGCCACGAAGATGGCCGGCGCCACCCAGACGTTCTACGACGACACCGGCTTCAGCACCACCTTCCCGCAGGCCGGCGCCCCCACAGCGGGGAACGTCACCATGACGCGGAAGGCCTCGGCCTGGTCCGGCACGGCGTTCACCTGGCAGACCACCGCCCGCGCCACCTACGACAGCTACGGCCGGGTACTTAACGCCTACGACGCCCTCGGCAACCAGGCCGTCACCAGTTACACGGTCAACTCCGCCGGGCTGACCACCGCCGTGCAGGTGGCCGCCCCGCCCACCACCTACGTCAACTCCTCCGGCACCACGATCACCACCACCCACGTCTCGTCCCAGACGCTGGCGCCCAGCCGCGCTCTGGTCCTCACCGCCACCGACCAGAACGGGGTGACCGCGACCGAGCAGTATGACGCGCTCGGGCGCCTGACCAGCGTGTGGAAGGACGGCCGCGCCACCACCAGCACCGCCAACATCACCTACGCCTACACGGTCACCAACGTCGCCAACGACCCGACCAAGGTCTCCGGAATCGTCACCCAGACGCTGAACGAGGAGAGCAACTACGTCCCCTCAGTCACCATCTACGACTCCCTGGGCCGCGTCCGGCAGACCCAGACTCTGGGCACCACCCCCAGCGGCGACGGGCGGCTGGTCACCGACACCCTGTACGACTCGCGCGGCTGGACTGCCCAGGTCACCCACGCCTACTACGACAGCAGCTCGCTCCCGGCCCTCAGCCTCTTCACCGTCCCGGCGAACCAGGCCCACAACGTGGACCAGTACACCTACGACGGCGCCGGGCGGCAGGTCGAGGACACCTCGGTCGATACCAATACCGCGGTGTCCACCACGGTCACCGTCTACAACGGCGATGCCACCACTGTCATCCCCGGCATCCCGGCAACCCCCGCCAGCGGCGCGATCCCGGCCACCGCCGGCGTGGTGCAGACCACCGCGGTCAACCCCGTCGGCCAGACGACCTCGCTGACCGAGTACACCGCCAACCCCACCTTGACGATCCCCGCGAACGTCAGCACCGGGACGTTCTCGGTCTCCGGGGGCACCGCCAGCGCCACCACCTACGCCTATGACGCCATGGGCAACCAGGTGTCGCAGACCCTCGGCGGCAAGTCCTGGACCCAGCAGTACAACCTGCTCGGCCAGGAAACCCAGTCTGCCGACCCGTCCGGCGGCACCACCACCATGACCGACGACGCCGACGGCAACCTGCTGCAGACCCACGATGCCCTCGGCAACAACGTCTCTTGGACCTACGACCAGGACAACCGCAAGACCGCCCAGTACGCCGCCGCCACCGGCAGCCAGGTGCCCTACACCTCCACGGCCTCGCCGGGCAACCAGACCGCCTCGTGGGTCTACGACAACGCCAACGCGGTCGTCCCCAACATGGCCGACCCCAAGGGCCCGGCCACCACGGTGACCTCCTACGCCAACGGGCTGGCCTACAAGACCCAGCAGATCGGGTTCAACGCCTTCGGCGAGTCAGCGGGCGAGGTCGTCTCCCTGCCGACCGGGGCGCCCGGCGCGGGGCTGGGCGCTAACTTCGTGATCCAGAACACCTACCAGCCCATCAACGGGGGCCTGTTCAAGACGGCCTACCCGGCCGCCGGCGGCCTGCCGATGGAGACCGTGACCTACACCACGACCAGCGCCCTTGACCTGCTGTCGATTGTGGGCGGCCTGGGAGACTACGCCCACAGCACGTCCTACAGCGCCTGGGGCCAGCCCACTGCTGTCCAGCTCGGCGGCGGGACCACGTCGGCGACCGTCACCGATACCTACGACCAGCACACCGGGAACCTCACCGACCAGCTCGTCCAGCGGTCGACCGCGCCGCCGCCAACGGTGGACGAGACCTCGTACGCCTACAGCCCGGCGGGAGCGCTGACGCGGGAGACCGACAAGCAGCTCGGGTCGGCCACCACCTCCGAGACGCAGTGCTTCGCCTACACCACCCAGGGCCAGCTCTCGCAGGCCTGGACCGCCACCGATAACTGCGCCGCCACCCCGACGCCCGCCAGCCACGCCACCGTCGGCGACGGGGTGAGCACCGCGGCGGCCTACGACGAGACCTGGACGTTCAACTCCCTCGGCCAGCCCGCCACCAAGACCGCCTACGTCGCGTCGGCGGGCTCGTTCGCGAACACCACCTACGGCTACTCCACCACCCAGCCGACCGCGCTGACCTCGGCGGCCACCACGGGGGCGGTGACGTCGAGCTTTACCTTCGCCTACAACGCCGACGGGCAGCAGCAGTCTCGCAGCACCAGCGTGGGGAACCAGACCCTGGCCTGGAACAACTCGGGGAACTTGGCCGGGGTGACCGCGACCAGCGGCGGGGCGCCGGTGGCGTCGTACGTGTACGGGAGCGACGGGAGCCTGTTCGCGCAGACGGAGGGTGCCAGGACGACGGTGTACCTGCCGGGCGAGCAGATGACGATCGACACCTCCACGTCGCCGGCGACGCTGAGCGGGGTGCGGTTCTACTCGCTGCCGGGCGGGATCACCGCGGTGCGGACCGGGCTGGGGTCTAACTACGGGTTCGAGCTGCAGTCGGATAACCACGGCACGTCCACGCTGTGGCTGGACTCCACGGCGCAGGTGCCGGCGTGGCCAGTGAACAGGTAATCAGCCTTCTTCACCTGGACGAGGTAGCGGACGGTGTCCTTCTGCACATGCAGCGCGTTCGCCGTTACCAGCGCCCCGGTGATGCCAGTACCGTCGAGTAGGGGCCTGACCTGGGTGAACTCGTTCGTCTTGGCGTCGATGTCCTTCTGCGCGATCACGGTCCGTGCGCCGGTGATCATCGCCGCCAGCAGGTGCGGGGCCTTCCCGTCCTTGTCCCGCGCGCCGCGGACGGTCTTGCCGTCCAGTGCGATGACCAGGGACGGGGCATCGGCCAGGTCCGCGAGGACCTGGGCCGTCAGCCAGGCACCGAACGCGGCAGCCAGTGCCTGCCCGTCCAGTTTCCGCAGGACGCGCCGGAACGTGGACAGTGACGGCGGGACCAGCCGGCCGCGCCGGTCACGCCGGGCGCCCGGGGCCTGCAGCGCCTCTGCGGGAACGTCGCCTGCCCACCCGGCGATCGCGGTCACCGAGTCCGCCCCGGCCGTCACCGCTGCTACCGCGAACGCGAGCACGACCGCGATCCGGTGCCGGATCCCGTGCCGCCGCCGCGGATCGGGCATCCCGGCCAAGAATCCCGGCAGGCTCTCATGACACTGCAGGCCAAGGACGGCGCAGGACAGGGAACAGCATCGGCGGGCATGACAGGCATGGCATCCTGGCAGGGCAACGGGGCTCCCGGGACAGAACGTGCTTCTTTGGCCGGAAACCGCTCTTACAGGGGCCTCGTTCTCATGTCACGTCCGGCACCCCGCAGCGCCCGCATCGTTACCAGCCGCGAGGCCCCGGGTGAATGAGCACGACGGTCCTCCCGGCGGGTGAATGAGCACGACGGTCCTCCCGGCGATCAGCAGCCGACCCCGAGCGCGTCCAGAGCGCGCAGCATGTGGGGCTCGAGTCCATCGAGGCCGGCTTGGCGCAGTTCCCGGGCCGTCCACCACCGGACCCCGGCGAATTCGCGCTGGTCCGGATGCAGGGGCTGCCCGACGCGCCCGGCGAGGGCGAACCAGAGGCTGACGTCCACATGCCGCATCGCAGGCGGGCCCACGGTCTCGGTCATCGTGAGGAAGAACGGCTTGTCCCCGAACGCCGGGTCGAGCTGCGCAGTAACGCCGAGTTCTTCAACGGCCTCGCGCCGGACGGTTTCAAGCGGGTGCTCACCGGGCTCGACGTGCCCTCCGGTCGGCAGCCACAGGCCCGACAGCCGGTGGTCGCACAACAGCACGCTCCTAGCCGGCCGGTCGACGAGCAGGAAGTACGACACGAGATGCGGCGACGGGGTGAGCGGCTTCACCCGCCGGAAGATGTCATCGGTCCTGGCCAGCCACGACAACACGTTCCGGCTGTGCTCTCGTCCAAGGTCATCCGCGGGCTCGATACCGGACACAAGGCCGGCGATCATCGACTTCAGGGCTGTCGGCATGCGCGTTATTCTCCCGCGAACCGGCCACGACTCGCAGGGCCAGCGGGTGACGCACGTGTCTCAGCATCCGAGAATGACCGGTGCCCTGGGGGCAGCAGGCAGGCCACGTGCCCGATACTACGTGGACCGGCAATCCCATCCCACACTCTTGGCTAGCATTGGACCAGTCGATCGGATTGGCGTGCGGAAATCGTGAAGGGTGTGCTCATCCGCCAGCGGCTTGCTGAGCTGGACACTCAGGGAATTTGGAAATATCCACTTCCCGAGATGGCTGCTAGTGAAGACGAAATTGCGGCGACGGAACTAAAGCTAGGGTATCGGCTAGACCAAGGCTATCGCCAATTTCTTCGGCACGCGAACGGATGGAAGTCCTTCTATCAGGATATGGACATTAGGGGCCTAGGCTCATGCTTTAGTTATTTCTCTGCTTCGAACAACTCCGCCACCAGTCTGTGCGATGTACAGGCCATGATGTCAGATATGGGCGGTCGCATGCATCTGGCCTTGGTGGTCACGTCGCTGACCGTGGCGAGACCAGGCATCATGCTGAGAAAGGATGTCCTAACGCGTTGCTGGGCTGGTCGTTGATGTCGGCCTTGAGGATGTCGAGGAGGGCTTGGGCGGCGGCGGTAGCGCGTGCCTGGCGGCGACGACGGCGCAGATGTCGCGGCGTATCGGTGGCGTGATGCGGATGACGGTGAGGTGTGCGGTGACCGCGCGCACGCTCATCGGGGGGAGCACCGAGATGCCGGCCCCGTGCTGGACGAGCTCGGTCAGGTACTGCATGTTCTGCACTTCGCAGACGGTGCGCCGGGCGAGTCCAGCGGCGGCGCAGGCGACGTCTATCTGGGCATCGAACGCTTCGACTACTTCCGCCATGTCGCCCGGCGCCGGGAGGGCAGCGAGCCTCCGGAGGTACTGCTCGGCCTGCAAGACCGCTTCGACCCCCACTTCTCGACAGCCCCGCCTGGCGGCGCGCCCGCACGGCCGCCAGGCCGCATCAGCAAGCAACGAGTCCGCTGGAGCAGGGCACATGAGCAACCGCATCGCGTGCAGGAGGTGCCGGGATGGCCATCAAGGCCACTGCGCGGGAGCCGGCCCGGTCGGCCCGGGGGCGGGTCAGCTGGTGAGGTGGGCGAGGGATCCTGTTTCGAGCGCGACCCAGAGCGTGCCGTCGTCGGCGAGGGCCAGT
>JAICUO010000032.1 GCA_025935815.1 Streptosporangiaceae bacterium | reverse complement strand
GCGCCTCCCGCGCGCACGCCCCCGCTTTGGGGCAGATCATCGGGGCGGCCGCCGCGGCCGACGCGGCCGCCCGGTAGTCCCGCCGGCACCAGCGGGGCGGCTGCCCGTCGTGGCCTGGGCACATGCGAGGCCACGGGGGCGAAGGCGGCCCGCGCTGCCTCTTCTCGATCATGGCCTTCTCGATTTAGTCTCACGGTGACTGGCGAGGAAGCCGACTGTCGGTGGGGGGAGGCCGATCATCGAGACTGGTACCGGCCCGCTAGCTGGCCTGCGGGTGCTTGACTTCGGGCAGTACGTGGCCGGGCCGCTGACCGCGGTGCTGCTGGCCGACCAGGGCGCCGACGTCATCCACGTCGACCCGCCCGGCGGGCCGCGCTGGGCGGGGGTGGCCGACGCGTTCTTCAACCGGGGCAAGCGCCGGGTGATCCTGGACCTGAAGCAGCCCGGTGACCTGGCGGCCGCGCGGCGCCTGGCCGGCGAAGCCGACGTCGTGATCGAGAACTTCCGGCCGGGCGTGCTGGAGCGGCTCGGACTGGACCTGGACGCCGCCCGGCGGGCGAGCCCGGCCCTGATCACCTGCTCGCTGCCCGGCTTCGGGGCCGGCGACCCGCGAGCCGGGATGCGCGGCTACGAGGGCATCATCGCCGCCGCGACCGCCAACTGCGTGCCCCGCAACGGGGAGGAACCGCCCGGCTGGGACTGGGAGCGGCCGACCTACTCGGCGCTGCCGCTCGCCTCCAGCATCGCCGGGTACCTGGCGGCCCTGTCCATCGTGATGGCGCTGATCGCGCGGCGCCGGACCGGGCGCGGCCAGCACGTCGAGGTGCCGCTGTTCGACGCGATGTTCACCCTCGTCGGGCACAGCGGCACTTACGCCGGCGACCTCGGGCCGCACCCGTCGCGGCCCATCCACGGTCGCGGGGCGGGCGCGTTCCGCTGCCAGGATGGCAGGTACGTCCAGTTCGACACCTCCAGCCCCCGGCACCTGACCTGGTTCGCCAGGGCGGCCGGCCTGCTCGGGCGCTTCGACGCCGAACTGCTCGACCTCACCGGCAACGCCCGGCCGGAGGTCAACGAGCGGCTGCACGCCCGGCTGCGGGAGGAGTTCGCGACCCGCACCGCGGCCGAGTGGGAGGAGGTCGGCAACGCGGCCGGCGCCGCCATCGGGTTCATTCGGACGCCCGCCGAGTGGATCGCCACCAGCCATGCTCGCCGCAGCCACGCGGTCGCGCGCGTCAGCGACCCCGAGCTCGGGGACATCTGGTGCGCGGGAGTCCCGGTCGGGCTGAGCGAGTTCCCCGAGCCGCGGGTGCGGCCGCGCCGGCCGCCCGGCGCGGACACCGCCGCCGTCCTCGCCGAACTGGCCGGGCAGTCCCCTTCGGCGTACTCCGCCGGCCCGGCGTACTCCGTCGGGCCCGAGCCGGACCTGGCCCAGCCGCTGCGCGGGATCCGCGTGCTGGACCTGGGCCTGGCGCTGGCCGGCCCGACCTGCGGGCGGATCCTCGCTGAGTTCGGCGCGGACGTGGTGAAGATCGCCAGCCCCGGCCACGGAGTCGCCGGATACCTTAACCGGGGCAAGGAATCGTTGCTGCTGGACTTGCGGGGGACCGGCGGCCAGGAAGTGTACTGGCGGCTGGTGGACCGCGCCGACGTCGTGCTGGAGAACTTCTCGCCGGGCACCGCGGACCGGCTCGGGATCGGCTACGAGGAGGTGCGCGCGCGGCGGCCGGAAGCCGTCTACACCACGATCAGCTGCTATGGCCTCGGCGGGCCGTGGGAGGGATGGCGGGGCTGGGAACGCCAGGGCCAGGCGGTC
Source organism: Streptosporangiaceae bacterium (assembly GCA_025935815.1). Taxonomy (GTDB): domain Bacteria; phylum Actinomycetota; class Actinomycetes; order Streptosporangiales; family Streptosporangiaceae; genus Trebonia. Next base: position 19,797 of record JAICUO010000032.1, on the reverse strand, counting down.
ACCGGGATCATGGAGCGCACCGAGCTGCCCTCGGTCCTCGGCCCGTACAACATCGTCGACATCGGGACCGGCATCCTCGGCGCGTTCGCGACTGCGCTCGCGCTCTACCACCGGCAGTCAACCGGCCGGGGCCAGCGGGCCAGCGCCTCGCTGGCGCAGACCGCCACCTACCACCAGGCGGCGTTCATGTTCGACTTCCCCGGCTACCGTCCCGAAGAGCCACGGGGCTATCACGCGCTCGGCGCGGGCCCGCTGCAGCGTTACTACCGGGCCGCCGACCGGTGGTTCTTCCTCGCCGCCCGGCCCGAGGACCTCCCCGCCCTGGCCGCGATGACCGGGCTGCCGGAAGGCACGGTGCTGGCGGAAGGCACGGTGCTGGCGGAAGGCACGGTGCTGGAAGCCGCGTTCGCGGCGGCCGGCGCCGAGGACCTGGTGGCCCGGCTGGCCGGCGCGGGCATCGCGGCGCACCTGGTGACGGGGCTCGCGGAGCTGATGGCCGACCCGGTGGCCCGCGCCCGCGGGCTGAGCGTGACCCAGGAGGTCCCGGGGGCGGGGGCGTGCACGATGCCGGGGGTCTCGCCGCGACTGTCCGATACCCCGGCGCTCCCCGGCGACCCGCCGCACCGCCCCGGCGAGGACGCCCGGGAGGTCCTGGCCTCGGTGGGCCTGGACGGCCGGCTGGACGCGCTGGAGCGCGCCTGGGTCATCCGGGCTACCGACCTGCCCGCGGCATGGCCGTAACCAGGTGGCCGTAACGAGGAGGAACAACTACCGTGCATCGCAGCCAGACAAGGTTCCTGACCACCCACACGGGCAGCCTGATCCGCCCGCAGGCGCTGGTCAAGGAGCCGCCGGCCGACGCTGAGGCCAGCACCCGGGCCGAGTACGAGCGGTCGCTGACGGCGGCGGTCGCCGACGTGGTCACCCGGCAGGCGCAGGCCGGCCTGGACGTGGTGAACGACGGGGAGTTCGGCAAGTCGAGCTGGTCAGCGTACGCGCTGGGCCGCCTGAGCGGCTTCGAGATCCGCACGGACCAGCTCAAGCCGCTGGACTGGCTCGGGCGAGACCGGGAACGGTTCCGGGGCTTCTTCACCGGCAACCCGGAGCTGCCGGCCGCGCTGACCGGCGCGCCCGCGCAGGCGTGCGTCGGGCCGGTCAAGTACACCGGCCGGGAACTGGTCCAGCGGGACCTGGCCAACCTGACGGCGGCCACGGCCAGCCACCCGGACCGGGAGGCGTTCTGCACCAGCGTGGCCCCCGCCAGCACCGCGTACTCGGGCGTCAATGAGTACTACGGCAGCGATGAGGAGTACGTCTACGCCATCGCCGACGCGATGCGCCAGGAGTACCTGGCCATCCACGAGGCAGGGCTCATCCTCCAGGTCGACGACGCCGTGCTGGCCAACATGTACGACTACATCGTCTCCACCGAGGGCGAGGACGCCTACCAGCGCTGGGCGCGGGTGCGGGTCGAGGCGCTCAACCACGCGCTGGCCGGGATCCCGCCGGACCGGATCCGCTACCACGTCTGCTTCGGTAGCTGGCACGTCCCGCACGTCGCCGACGCGCCGCTGGAGGCGCTCGTCGACCTCATCGTGGACGTGAACGCGGGCGCGTACTCCATCGAGGCCGCCAACCCGCGGCACGAGTGGGAGTGGGAGGTGTGGGAACAACGCACGCTGCCGGACGGCAAGATCCTCATCCCCGGCGTCATCAGCCACCACATGACCACGGTGGAGCACCCGCGGCTGGTGGCCCAGCGGCTGGAGCGGTACGCGCGGATCGTCGGGCGGGAGAACGTCATCGGCGGCGCTGATTGCGGCTTCGCCCAGAGCGCCGGGATCCAGCGCGCGCATCCCGAGGTCGTCTGGGCGAAATTTAGCGCGCTGGTTGCGGGGGCCCGGCTGGCGTCGCAGCATGTCTGGGACTCATGATGAGTTCATAGGACCTGTCTGATTGTCGGACAAGATCCGGGGCTAGGTAACACGGAAGGAACATCACCATGGCGGTGCAAGAGCAGGCTAGGCCCGGGGGGGTAGCGGACCGAGGCGTCCCGGGCATCATGTCGGGCAAGACGCCGGGCGTGCGGGAGACACCGCCGCCAGGGCCGGGCGAACTGCCGCAGACACCGTGGGAGATCGAGGGCCCGTTCTTCCGGCTGGGCGCCCCGCAGCGGTCGAACCTGCTGGAACCCGGCGACAAGCCCGAGGTCATCCTCACCGGCCGGATCCTGAACGAGAAGGGCACGCCGATCCCGGGGGCGGTCGTGCAGTTCTGGTCCTGTGACCACAAGGGCGAGTACGACATGATCAGCTTCAAGTACACCGGCTACCAGGTCGCCGACGCGGCGGGCCGCTACGAGCTGACCACGATCATCCCCGGCGCCTACCAGCCGCGGGAAGCCAAGCACATCCACGTCAAGGTGCAGGCGATCAGCAGGCCGGTCACCACCCAGCTGTACTTCGAGGGCGAGCCGGGCAACCAGCTGGACGAGTACTACCACCCCGACCTGGTCATCACCTGGACGAAGGACGAGGACGAGGACGGGGTCCGGCACGGCACCTTCGACTTCGTCATCGCGCAGTTCACCGACGACGAGAACGTCACCCCGGAAACCCTCGCCGCCCGGGTATAGCGGCCGCGCTAAACGACGTGCTCAACGAGAGGAGCGAACGCGATGCGAGGGGACAGCGCGGCCCGGCCGGCCGCCGACTTCCGGTTCGACGTCGACGCCCAGTGGGAGAAGACCCCGGCCGGGATCACGCACGCCGACGTGTCGGCCGTCGGCGTCGACTCGGCCGACCGGGTATACCTGCTGACCCGGCACGACGCCAACGTGCTGGTCTACGAGCCGGACGGCACGTTCGTCACCGCCTGGGGCGGGGACAACTTCACCAGGCCGCACGGGCTGACCGTGGGGCCGGACGACTCGGTGTGGACCGTCGACGACGGGGACCACACGGTGCGGAAGTACTCACCCGACGGCAAGCTGCTGATGACGCTGGGGCGGCCGGGGCAGCCGTCGGATACCGGCCGGAAGGGCGGCGGCCCGTTCGTCGTGCACAACGTGGAGACGGTGCTGCGGCCGGGGGAGCCGTTCAACGCCTGCACGAACATGGCGATCAACTCGGCCGGGCGCGTTTACGTCGCCGACGGGTACGGCAACTGCCGGATCCACGTGTTCTCCGCGGACGGGGAGCTGATCACGTCGTGGGGCGAGGTGGGGGTCGGCCCGGGTGAGTTCCACCTGCCGCACGGCATCGGGGTCGGCCCCGATGACCGGGTGTTCGTCTGCGACCGGGAAAACGACCGGATCCAGGTCTTCGACCCCGACGGCCGGTACCTGGCCGAGTGGACCGACGTGCAGCGGCCCTGCCACATCGCCATCGACCCGGACGGCTACTGCTACGTCGCGGAACTGTGGCGGCCCAAGGGCAAGGGGTCGTTCACCCGCGGGTTCATGCGCGAGGACCACCCCGGCCGGGTCACCATCTACGACCGCGACGGCGCCATCGTCGCCCGGTGGGGCGCGAGCACCGTCAGCCGGGCGGCGCCGGGTAACTTCATCGCCCCGCACGGCATCGCCGTCGACTCCCGGGGTGACCTGTACGTCTCCGAGGTCGCCTACACCTTCGGGGTCAAGCAGAACGGCATGAACCCGGCCGAGGCCGCCGGCCACCAGATCCAGAAGTTCAGTCGCCGCCGCGCGTAGCCAAGGGCGATGACGCAAGGGAAGAAGGCACATGAGGCATAGCACCGACGGGATCCGGTCCACGCACGGCGGCAACCTGCCGCGGCCCGCGCAGTTCGACGCGCTGCTGCAGCAGGGCACGGTCGTCACCGCCGAGGTCGCCGGGCAACTGCCCGGCGCGGTGCAGTACGTGGTGGACCGGCAGCTTGACTGCGGCGTCACCGTGATCAACGACGGCGAGTACGTCAAGGCGGCGGGTGGCGGCTCATACGCGGGATACATCCACCAGCGGGTGAGCGGGTGGGAAGACCTGCCGGTCGACCCGGCCAAGCCGGCCAAGCGGGACGGGGTGGGCGGGCGGGAACGCCGCATGTTCCCGGGGTTCTTCGAGTCAGGGCTGTGGCTGCAGGGATCGGGCGGCCCGGTGCGCCCGGGGTACTTCAAGCCCGGCCGGCCGCCGGAGCGGACCACGGAGTGGGTGGCGACCGGCCCGGTCGCCTACACCGGGCACGCGGCCATCAAGGCGGACGTGGACGCGCTCACCAAGGCGCTGGCGGGCAAGCCCGCCGAGGTGGAGGGCTTCGTGGCGGCGCTGGGCCCGCTGAGCCTGGGCGCGGGGTCCCGCAACGAGCACTACTCCTCGGAGGAGGAGTACATGATGGCGGTCGCCGAGGTGGTCCGCGAGGAGTACAAGGCGATCACCGACGCCGGGTTCATCGTGCAGGTCGACGAGCCTGAGTTCGCGACCTCCTGGCAGTTCTACCCGGACTGGGACGTGCCCCGGTACCGCGAGTACCTGGAGTTCTGCGTGGCGGTCATCAACCACGCGCTGGAGGGCGTCCCCGCGGACCAGGTCCGGTTCCACGTGTGCTGGGGAAGCGGGCACCGGCCGCACGTCACCGACATCGACCTCATCGACATCGCCGACCTGATGCTGAAGATCAACGCCCAGGCCTACTCGGTCGAGGCCGGGAACGTCCGGCACGCCCACGAGTGGACCGTGTGGCGCGACGTCAAGCTGCCCGACGGCAAGATCCTGGTCCCCGGGGTCATCTCGCACGCCACCGACCTCGTCGAGGCGCCCGGCCTGGTCGCCGAGCGGCTGGTCAACTACGCCAGCGTGGTCGGCCGGGAGAACGTCCAGGCCGGCACCGACTGCGGCATCGGGTCGCGGGTCGGCCACGAGGAAATCGTCTGGGCCAAGCTGCGGGCGATGGCGCTGGGCTGCGAGCTGGCCAGCAAGCAACTGTGGGGTAAGTGAGATGAGCGGTGCGACGTATGACCTGCTGATCAAGGGCGGCCACGTCCTCGATCCCGGGCAAGGGCTGGACGGCACGCTGGACATCGCGATCGCCGGGGGAAAGATCGCGCGGATCGCCGCGGACATCGCGGCCGAGGACGCCGCGCGCGTCCTGGAGATCCGCGGCGCGGGACGGCACGTCGTCCCCGGCCTGATCGACGCGCACGCGCACGTCGCCAACGGCGCGATCACCGAGGGCGTCGGCATGGGCAACTGCGACGCCGACGCCATCGGCGTGCACTCGGGCGTCACCACGATCTTGGACTGCGGGTCGGTGGGCGTGGCCAACCTGGGCGTCTTCCCCGCCTGGATCTTGCCCAAGGCGAAGACCCGGGTCATCACCATGGTGAACGCCGGCAGCTACGCGCACACCATGCCGGGCCCCGCCGACGTCAACTCGCTCGACGACATCAACCGGGACGCGCTGCAGCGGGCCGCCGAGCACAACCCCGGCCTCATCTCCGGGGTCAAGCTGCGCATCGCCGGCCCGATCTTCTCCTCGATCGGCGAGGACATCATCACCAAGTCCAAGGCGGCGGCCAGCGACCTGGGCGTCCCGCTGATGGTCCACATCGGCGACCCCGGTGCCAACAACGACGCCGCGGCGGCGCGGCGGCGCGGCGAGCTGACCCGCTTCCTGCTGCGCACCTTCGAGCCCGGTGACATCCTCACCCACCTGTGCACGCCGAACTCCGGCCGGGTCCTCGACCCGGCCGGCAAGCCCTACCCGGAGGTCGCCGAGGCCCGCGCGAACGGCGTCATCCTCGACTCGGCGCTCGGGCGCGGCAACTTCGGCATCGAGGTGGCCCGCCGCCAGGCCGACCTCGGCCTGTACCCCGACACCATCAGCAGTGACCTGACCGCGTTCGGGCTGAGCTTCCACAGCCTGCTGGAGTGCATGGCCAAGTTCATGTCGATCGGCTACCCGCTGGCCGACGTGGTCAAGGCGACTACCGCCAGCGCGGCGGCGCTGCTCGGCCTACAGGACGAGATCGGGGCGATCGCCGTCGGGCGCGACGCCGACCTGAGCATCATCGACGTGGTCGAAGGCGACTTCACCTTCACCGACACGACCGGCCAGGCCTTCCGCGGCGGCTACGGGCTGGTCCCCGTCCGCACTGTCAAGGCCGGCGAGGAGTTCTCGCCCGGCTGGGGAACCCATCCGTGGGGGTGGCTTCCCGCCCCGGCGTAACGCCCGCCGGGGTTACGTGCCAAATGCGCGCATCCGACACGCTGTAGTAACGGGGCTCAGCGTGATTGAGCGGGGTCGGCCTGGGGCTGGTCGGCCTGGGGCTGCTCGGGCCGGGCCTGGTCGGCGTCGCGCGCGCGCTTGATGGCGTCGGTGGCGGCCTGGGCGGCCGCGTGGTCGCCGAAGCCGACGCCGATCACCTGGTCGTCACGGCGCTGCTCGGCGTGGACGAGGGCGGCGAGCACCCGCCGGTCGGCTTCCGTGGGCTCGCCGCCGAGCGGCAGGGCCCGCGGGTAGAGCCGCCGGGACAAGACGGGATTGAGCTCGGCGGCGTAGATGCTGAGCTTGGCCAGCAGGAGCAGGAACGCCACGATGCCGATGACGGCACCGAACGCCCCGTAGGCCGCCGAGCTGTGCTTCAGCTGGTGGGTGACCAGCCCGGTGCCGATCGTGATCAGCGCGGTGAACGCGATCCCGCCGAGGATCGCCCCGGGCAGATGGCCGCGCGGGCCCACCACCTTGGCGGTCAGCAAGGTGAAGGTGGCGAAGTACAGCGCGACGTTGAGGATCAGCAGGCCCGCCAGGACCGGGACCCTGATCGCGTAGTTCGTCGTGCCGCCGGTGGCGTAGCTGGTGATGGCGGCGTTCACGAGGAAGGCACTGCCGATGGTGATCAGCCCGGCGATGCTGCGCCCGAGCCGCGGCAGGAAGCCGGTCCGCTCGACCTGCGGGATGTTCCAGACCATGGCCATCGCCTGCTGCGCGGTCTGGGTCACGCCCTGCGCGCCGTACAGCGAGCCGAGCAGGCCGATGACCAGCCCGACCGCGCTGCCGTGGAGGGCGTGCCGATTCTCGGGGTTGAAGCTGGACCCGATCACCGGGAACTGGTGCAGCGTGCGCAGGATGCTCGTGCCGATGGACTCCAGGCCGACGTAGCCGAACAAGGTCAGCACGACCAGCAGCAGCGGGAATATCGCGGTGAACCCGTACCAGGCCAGCCCCACGACCACCAGGTTGGCGTTATCGTCGCCGAACTTCTTCACCACCGCGTACGGGACGCCCGCCCACCCGGTCCGCCGTTGCCAGCGGTCCAGTGCGCCCATCACCTTGTTCAACGGCTTCATCGCGTTCATCACGGCAGGCAGCTACCCCGGGACCAGAGAACAAACGCCGTCAGACGCCGAGGGCGCGGCCACCGTCGACGACGATGCGCTGGCCGGTGATGAACCCGGCGCCCGCGGAGGCCAGGAAGCTCACGGCGTGGGCGATGTCGGCGGGAGTCCCCATCCGCCCGAGCGGCACGGTGGCCAGGTAGGCGTCCTTGACGGCGCCGGGGACGTCGGCGTGGCGTTCCACGGGGACGAAGCCGGGGGCGACGGTGTTCACCGTGATGCCGAACGGGCCCAGCTCCCGGGCCCAGCTGCGGGCCAGCCCGACCTGCGCGGCCTTGGCGGTGACGTACGCGGACCGGTTCGGGGGCGGCCGGTCGGCGACCTCGGAGTCCACGTGCACGATGCGCCCGTACCGCCGGTCCCGCATCCCGGGCAGCACGGCCCGGCCGAGCAGCACCGGGCTCTTGACGAAGAAGTCCAGCTGGGCCAGGTGATCGGCCCAGGCCACGTCGGCCAGCGGGATATCGGGCTGCGGGCCGGTGGCGTTGATGACCAGCACGTCAACCGGGCCGAGGCGGTCCGCGATCGCGGTGACCAGCCCGGCGGCCTGCTCCTCATCGGTGACGTCGGCGCAAAAGCCCTCGGCGCGGCCGCCGCCGGCGCGGATGGCGGCGGCGACGGCGGCCACCTGCTCATCGCCGGGCGGGCCGTTGACCGCGACCGCGAGGCCATCATCGGCCAGCCGCCGGGCGATCACCGCCCCCAGGCCCCGCGAACTCCCGGTTACCAGGGCAACCCGCCCATGCGCCGCGACCATACTGCGATGATCCCACGCCGATTCCGGTGAATTCGCCACGCGGCGGCGGCAGCCGGACGGCACAATGGGGCCGATGACCGTTAGCTCGCAGGCCCCCGGCACCGGCCCGCCGGCCGCCGCGCGGGCGCCCGAGGCGGGCGACCAGGACCCGGCGGGCCTGCTGCTGGCCCGCCTCAGCGTCGCCCCCGCGCTTATCGCGACGGCGTTCCTGCTGGTCAGCTTCCCGCTGCTGGTCATCGGGGAGTTCCGTCCGGTCCCGGTGATCGGCCTGAGCGCGATCGCGGCGACGCTGCTGACCTGGCGGGGGCTGTTCCCCTGGCGGGGGTTGCGCGCGCTGCCCGGGCTGCGCGCGCCACCGGAGCTCCGCTCGGGCGCGGCGGTCGCCGATCCGCGCCCGTGGGCGCAGCCGGGCGATCCCCCCGGCGGCCGCGACGCGCGGCGCACCCCGTGGTGGGTTCCGCTCAGCGTGCTGGTGATCGCGGCCGGGTTCTTCGCGTTCCAGGCCGCCTACCACTCGCAGTTCCTCGTCATCAGCCGCGACCCCGGCGCGTACATGCAGTTCGGAGCGTGGATCGCCGGGCACGGGGCGCTGCCCATCCAGACGAGCCCGGGGGCGTTCGGCGGCGCCAACGGCATCACCTTCGGCGGCTTCGCCATGTACCAGGTCGGCGCCACCGTGGTCCCCCAGTTCATGGCGGGGCTGCCGATGGCGCTGGCGGCGGGATGGTGGCTTTTCGGCGTCAACGCAGCCCTGGTGACCGCGCCGTTGCTCGGCGCCGCGGCGGTCGTCGTGTTCGCCGGGCTGGCCGCGCGCCTGGCCGGGGCCCGCTGGGCGCCGCTGGCCGCGCTGGTCATCGCCGCGAGTGAGCCGCTGATGTTCACCAGCCGGTCGACCTACAGCGAGCCGCTGGCGCTCATCATGTTCCTCGGCGGGCTGTCCCTGGTCATCGACTCGCTGCGCGCCGAACGGGGCGCCCGGGCGCTGGCGTTGCTGGCCGGGCTGGCGCTCGGCACCTGCCTGCTGGTGCGCATCGACGCCCCGGCCGACGCGCTGCCGGTCATCCCGTACGCCGGCTGGCTGCTGGCGCGCGGCCAGCGGCAGGCGACGCCGATGATCATCGGCCTGGCGGTCGGCTGGGCCGGGGGCGCCGGGGACGCGATCTTCCTGAGCTTCCCCTACGTGTTCCAGACGAACAAGTCATCCTCGGTCCCGATGGTGGAGATCATCGCGGTCACCATCGTCTGCACGGTGGCCGGCGGCTGGTGGCTGCGCCGGCGGGCGCGGGCGACCCGCGCCCTGCCGCGGGTCGGCGAGCACTGGCTGCTGCCCAGCTGGCTGCCCGCGTTCCTGGCAATCGTGCCGTTCTGCGTGCTGGCCGGGTTCGCCGCCCGGTCGCACGTCCAGCCCGGCTACGCCGGGGAGCACTACGCGCAGCTCGCGCTGCACTGGGCGTACTGGTACCTCGGCGGCCCGGCGATCGCCCTGGCCGCGGTCGGGGCGGCCGTCTTGTCCCGGGGCTGCCTGCGCGGCCAGTGGCCATCGTGGGCGCTGCCATTGATGGCCTTCTCCTGGGGCATCGTGACGTTCTTGTACCGGCCAGGGATCACGCCCGACCAGCCGTGGGCCAGCCGCCGCCTGGTGCCGGTGGTGCTGCCGGGCTTCATCATGCTGGCGGTGTGGACGATCGCGCGGACTCGCGGAAAGATCCGGACATGGGGGCACCGCCGGGGCACAGCCTTGAGCGCGCATGGCACAGCCGCCGCTGTCGCCGCGGCGTGCGCGGTGCTGCTGGTGGTCCCGGCCGCGCTCGGCGCCCGCGGGACCGCGCTCAAGCGGACGTACGCCAACCAGGTGGCGGCCATCTCCGGGCTATGCGACCAGGTCCCCGGCGACGCGTCGGTGCTGATCATCGACGGGCCGGCCGCCGACCGCTGGGCGCAGGTGGTCCGGGGCATGTGCGACGTGCCCGTCGCCCGCTTCCCCGACAGCCCGCACCCGTCCAGCGACCCCGAGGCGCCGGCGGCGCTGGTGACCGGGGCCATCGCCGGCATCGAGCGCGCCGGCCGTCGTCCCGTGCTGCTCGCGGCCACGCGGGCGGAACTGGCCCCCTTCGCGAGCAAGGGGATCATCACCCACGTGGTGAACCTGCCGACGACCGGGGACGGCCGGTACCTGCTGTCCAAGCCGTACAACGTGACCAGGGGAAAGCTGACCGCCTGGATGTGGGTGCCAGCCCGCTGAGCCGCCCAGGCTCCGTTACGGCCGGGGAGCGGAGATCTTAAGGGAGTATTTAGGGCGGGCAGAAGAGCCTCTGGCGGGCTTTTCCGGGTGGTTAGGGTCGGGGCGTGGCTGCCCTGACGACGACCGGGCCGACTGCGCCGGCTGCGGAGCGCGCGCGAACTGGCGGCGATGCTAACCAGGCCCCGGCCCGGGTGACCGCGCTGGCCGGGCTTTACTACCTGGTGGCGGCGCTGGCGGTGACGATGTGGCTGTGGCGGGACCCGGTGTCGCGGCTGGTGGCGGCCAACCCGTACGACAGCGACCAGTTCACCTGGTACTTCCGGTACGCGGCGACCGCGGTCGAGCACCTGCGGCTGCCCGCCCTGACCACCGACGGGATGAACGCCCCGCAGGGCGTCAACCTCATGTGGAACACGCCCATGCTGTTGCCCGGCGTGCTGCTCGCGCCGCTGACCCTGCTCGCCGGGCCCCAGGTGAGCCTGACCCTGCTGATGACGGTCGGCTTCGCGGGGTCGGCGACGGCCATGTTCGCGGTGCTGCGCCGGTGGGACGTGAGCGTGCCCGCGGCGGCAACCGCCGGGGTGGTCTACGGGTTCTCCCCGGCGTTGATCCAGTCCGCGCAGGGGCACTATGACCTGCAGTTCGCGGTGCTCCCGCCGCTGATCATCGACGCGATCACCCGGCTGGCCACCGGTCGTCGCGGGGCTGGGCGGCGCGCCGCGGCCCGGTGCGGAGCCTGGCTCGGGCTGCTCATTGCGGCCCAGATCCTCACCGCCGAGGAGCTGCTGTTCGACGCGGGGATCGCCGCCCTGGCGGTGCTGGCGGTGCTGGCCGCCGCGCGGCCGCGGGCGGCGCGGCGGCGGGCCGGCGACGTGCTGGCCGGCGCGGCCGCGGCCGCCGTGGTGGCGGGCGCCATCGCGGGCTACCCGCTGTGGGAGCAGTTCCTCGGGCCGGTCCGCCAGCACGGCAGCCCGTTCCTGCCCGATCACTACAAGAACGACCTGGCCGGATTCGCGCGGCCGTCATCGTCGATGCTGCTGCACACGCACGGCAGCGCGACGTTCGCGGCGGCGTTCCAGGGGCGGCTCCCGGAATACCTGGCCTACCTGGGCTGGCCGATGCTGATCGTGCTCGCGTTGGCGGCCGTCGTGGCCTGGCGGCAGCTGGCGGTCCGCGCCGTGGCGATCACGTTCGTGGCGCTTGAGGTGGCCTCGCTCGGCGGGACGCTGCTGGCCGGCGGGCACGCGCACCCGTGGCTCACGCTGCCCTGGTACTGGGTGCAGTCGCTTCCGGTGGCGGGGTCGGCGATCCCGGACCGGTTCTCGATCCGGGCCGACGGCGCGGCGGCGGCGCTGCTCGCGCTCGGCATGGACGCGGCCCTGGCCCGGTGGCCAGGGGTGCAGCTGCCAACAGAGCGGCGGCCACCAGGGCGGTGGCTCGCCGGCCGGCGGTTCCCGGTGCGGTGGGCGGTCGCGGCGGCGGTGGTCGTCGCGGTCGCGCCGATCGTGCCGCGACCGCTGCCCGCTGGGTCGAGCATCGACGGGCCGGCCGGGTGGACGGCGGCGTTCGCGGCGCTGCGGCTGCCGGCCGGCGCGCACGTGCTGGTGGTGCCGGTCCCGGTGTCGACGTTCACCGAGCCGCTTCGGTGGCAGGCGGAGACCGGCGTGCCGTCCTCCATGTTCGGCGGGTACTTCATGGGACCCGACCGGGACGGGCAGGCGGCGACCGACGGCACCGGGCTGTCGGCCGGGGGCTGGTACCTCAACCGGCTGTGGGAGGAGTCATCGGCCGACCGCGCCGCGGCCGCCTACGCCCGCCGGGCCCACCTGACGCCGAGCGCCGCTCAGGTACGGGCGCAGCTCGCGGCATGGCACCCGGCCGCCGTCGTCGCCGTCACCACCTCGCACACCGCGCTCGGCCGCTACCTCGCCGCGCTGCTCGGCCCGCCGACGGTCAGCGCGGGCAGCGTCCTCGGCTGGCGGCTGGCTACCCCGAAACGCTGACTACCCGAAACGCTGAGCGGGGGCCAGGTCGTGGTGACCTGGCCCCCGCTGCCGTTAGCTGTTAGGGGGTCTGGGTTACATGCCGGCGCCGTTCTCCCGGTGGCCGTGTCGGCCGTGCGGCACGCGCCGGTTGTAGCCGCCCTGGCGACCGGATCCCTTGTCGTCGCTGCCCGCGGGCACGGTGGCGGTTTGCTGGGTGAGGTTCAAGCTGACGGCGGTGGCGACCCCGTTGCCGTCGGTGGTGACGGTGACGGGGTTGGTCAGGCCGAAGGTGGCGCAGCTCATGTTGTCGAACGAGCCGGCCAGCCGGGCGCCCATGAAGGTGGCCAGGTTGTTGCCGGCATCGGGAACGGGAGACTCGAAGCCGGCCTCCTTGGCCGCGTCGAGCTGCAGCCGGGCCGCCTGGATGTTGAGCATGCTCTGGCAGTACTGCGCGGCGTTCTGGTTCTTGTCCGTCGAGCGCGGCAGCTGCGGCTGGTCGTTCATCATCCGGAAGGCGTTGGTCTTGCCGATGCTGAACTGGCCCGCGACGAGCAGCTGCGGGTCGTTGACCGGCAGCAGCGCCCGCGGGGCGCGCTGCCTGACCAGCGCGCTCAGCGCGTTGAGGGCCTGCGAGCCGTCGGTTCCGTTGGGGCTGGTGGTGTCGGTGACCGTGAACGGCTTGCAGCCGAGCGCCGGGTCGATGAAGTGGCCGAGCAGCGCGTCGTCGCTGCCGTTGGTGATGACGGCGGCGTCGCCCATGGCGGCCTTGTTCGCGGGGGTGTTCTGCGCGGTCTGTCCGTTGCCGTTGAGCAGGTACTGGGAGATGACGTTGTCGCTTTGGTCCTGGTCGATCAGGGAGAAGCTCTCCGTGGTCTCACAGGCCTTCCCGTCGGTCCCGGTGCCCAGCTGCGGGATGCGCAGCCGGCCCCGGCCGATCAGGGCGTTGGCGGCGGCGTAGAACGCGGGCGCGTTGCACGCCGAGGTCTGCGACATGATCGACTTCCCGAACGCGTCGATGCACCTGCCCTCTCGCGCCCCGGCGCCCTGCAGCACCAGGTTGTTGCCGTTGAACCCGACGTTGATGATGACCTGCGCGCCTCGCGGAAGGGCGGGCGCCTCCGGCGCCACCGCGGGCGTGGTGCCCGCGGTGATGACCAGCGGGTCGTAGACCTGCAGCTGCCCGTTCGGCGCCAGGATGGTCGCCTCGACGAACGCCTCCTGGTCCCCGGTCGCCTGCGAGCAGCCGTCGCCGAGCTGCCACGGCGTGGCTAGCCCGCGGGCGCTCAGCGGGTTCCGGGGCACGGTGAGCGTGCAGTTCAGCGAGCTCGCGGCCTCGTCGGGCGTCTGGGTGAGGCTGATGGGGGCGCCCGACGGGTCGACCGGGTTAGTCAGCGCCAGGCCGGGCCGGCCCGCCTCGGGGTTCACGGCGGGCGCGGGCGCGCTCGCCGATGCCGACGCGCTCGGGCACGGCGCCGCTGAAGGCGATGCCGCTGGCGCGGGCGCGCTGGCGGTCCCGGCCAACGCGGCAGCCGAGGCGCAGTTGTCCAGCGCCGACTGGTTGACCTGCGTGTCGTTGCTGCCTCCGGCGACAGCGATGACCACGCCGACGATAACGGCTAGTGCCACCGGGATGGCGAGCGGAACCGCGATCCGCGATATCCGGCTCTCTAGCCGACGACGACGCCATGCGGACTGACGCCTGGACGGCATGCAATCCACCTCCATGTCTGTGAATTTCTTGCTGGACGAACGTCGACGCTCCCGACACCGCACAGTAGACCCGGCCCGTGGCCCCGCACCCTGATGATTACAAAAAAATACTTAACGGCCGTCCCGGGCTACCGGCCGGACGCGGCCGTTCACATAACGTAACGATAAACTCGCCTTGAATGACGGCCTGCGACCGGTGAATAGGACGGGCTGGGCATACCCGGTACCCCCGCCTGGGCAGAGGGTCTCGCAGAGTCCCGGCCTGCGCGAGGGCGGGCGCGGGGGCGCTCGCCACCTTCCCGCGAAGACCTTACGAGGTCCTTACGAAATCTTCTTTACCTGTTCGTGATGGCCTGGCTCCCGGCCTCGTGAAGGCATTACGGCCAGCTGAAAGGCTATCCAAGTCAGGTTTTGTTCGGTCGGCCAATGGGTCTTGATGGGGTGCCAATGGCAGCCTTAGGCAACTGCGAGACGCGGTCGGCGATCGGTGGTGCAAGCGCGAATGAAGCACAGGGCGAACCGCCACCACCGCGCGCGCCCTGCCCTGCCTTCGTTGGGGAGCGGAATCCTGGACCGAGGACAGGCGATTGCATTGGGTGGCTAACTGGGTACTGGTGGTGATGTGACGAACTTGGCACCATCACCGAGCGCGGTCCGCAGCGCGTTCCACGAGGAGCTGGGCCCGGGGCAGCGGTCGGCCCTGCTCAGCTGGGTGGCCTTCACCGGCGCCTTCGCCGGGTTGCGGGCGCTCACTTACAGCATCCGGGCTGGCAAGGGGCCATTCCGGAACGTCAGCGTCGGCGGTGAGCACCTGCACCACTACATGTGGGGCATCGCCTTGCTGTCTGGCGTCGGCGCCATCGCCGTCCGCGGCGAGGAAGCGCACCGCCGCCATCCGGCCGTCGCCGTCAGCTACGGCGCCGGGCTGGCCCTGATCGTCGATGAGTTCGCCCTGCTGCTCGACCTGCAAGACGTCTACTGGGCCAGGCAGGGCCGGATCTCGATCGACGTCGGGGTCGGCGGCATCGCCGCGGCCGGGTCCTACTTCGCGGCGCTGCCGGTGCTGCGCAGGCTGCGGCGGGAGCGACAGCACCCGGCCATCCCGGTCCAGGGGCCGGCGCCGGAGGCGGAAACCGGGGCGGGGTCGCCGGGGGTCATCCGGGGGGCTTCAGGGGCCTGAGGGGCCTGCGGACTCCAGGGACTTCAGGGACTTCAGGGACTTCGGGGACTCGGGGGGCTTCAGGCGGGCGGGGCTTCCGCTAGTCCCGCGAGGCGGGGCCACAGGTAGGCGAGCCCGCCGGTGACGTCCATGGTGGCGAGGCGCTCTACCTCGCCGTCGCCGCTCATCGCGTGCACGAGGTCTACCATCGGCCCGTCGCCCAGGGCGCGCAGTCCCTCCTCGTAAGCGGGCGGGAGGTGGGTGAGCCGGGATATCAAGGTGGCGAAGGTGGCGAGCTCGTCGGGGCGCGGCCCGATCCTCGCCGGCTGGGCCCTGCGCGCCTCGCGTGCTGAGAGCCTGGCGAAGTCGTGGCATCCGTCCCAGTAGTGATCCGCTCCCGCGAAGCGCACGGTGGCGACCGGGCCGAGCCGGATGGCGGCCGCGCACTGCAGGCACGGCTGGAGCGTCGTGGTGAGGACTAGGTCCCGGCGGCCACGAAACGGCAGCCGGGCCAGCACGTTCACCTCCGCGTGGGCCAGCGCCGAGCCGAATGCCTCCCCGGGCGGTGCGTCGCGGTCGTTGACCCGGTTGCGGGCCGCGTGGACGATCTGCCCGTCTGGGGTGGAGGCGCAGGCGCCGACCGCGATGTTCCCGGTTCGCAGCGCCTCCCACGCCTGGGCGAACGCCACCCGCCACGGCTCATCCAATCCCGCCCAGATCCGCGTGGCGGCGGCCGTTGCGTCGGCATGCGGCAGGTCCATCGCCCAAGTCTGGCCGGCCGCGCATCGCCCGGGCAACGAGGCGGATCCCGGCTGGGGACGCGCCGCCGGCCCGGGCTGCCCCGGATGCGCCACTGGCCGCGTTAGCTCGCAGAATGCAAATGGCGACTGGCAGCATCCCGGGCGGGGGAGATGAAGGCGGCAGGCGGGCGGGATGCGTTGGGCCCGGGGAGGGGTTCCGTCACACTGGACATCAAGATGGCGAAGACTTTTTTGATCGGGAAGGCATTTTACCGTATAGGTGGAAAAAGTCTTCGCAAGGCGAAAACTCTTCGGGATAAGCCCCGGGTGGCTGAGATAACAGCAAGAGGCGCTGCGGCGCGCCGGGCGGCAACCGGGCAGGACCGCCGGAGGCTGGCGTGTGTGCTGGGGGAGGGGCGGCGCCGGGGTCCCGTTCTGGGGCTGGGGCGCGACGGGCTGGTCGGCTGGCCTGGCGGTAGAGTTCTGCGCGAGGCGGGTCTTCGATTTCCGGTTCACGGTCGACCGCTGGTTTGATTCAGGTCAACGGCGGCACTCGATATGCGTTCAATGAGGAGGCCTCTCATGCTGAAGCTGGGTTACAAGGCGTCGAACGAGCAGTTCGCGCCGGCTGAGTTGCTGGGCTATGGCGTCCTGGCTGAGGAGTGCGGGTTCGACTCGGTCTTCATCAGCGACCACCTGCAGCCCTGGCGCCACGACGGCGGGCACGCCCCGTTCGCCATGTCGTGGCTGGGGGCGCTGGGCGCGCGGACCGAGCGGATCGCCATGGGCACCTCGGTGCTGACCCCGACCTTCCGCTACCACCCGGGGATCGTCGCCCAGTCCTTCGCCACGCTCGGGTGCCTGTTCCCCGGGCGGGTGATCCTGGGCATGGGGACCGGTGAGTCCCTCAACGAGGTCGCGCTGGGGATTGAGTGGCCCGACGGCAAGGAGCGCTTCGCCCGGTTCCGCGAGGCGGTCGCCTTGATCAAGCAGCTGTGGACCGAGGAGCGGGTCACGTTCGAGGGCACCTACTACCGCGCCGAGAAGGCCACGATCTACGACCGGCCCGAGCAGCCGGTGCCGATCTACCTGGCCGGCTCGGGCCCGGCGGCGACCCGCTACGCCGGCCGGGTCGGCGACGGCTACATCACCACCTCGGGCAAGGCCCCCGAGCTGTACACCGACACGCTGCTGCCGGCGGTGCGCGAGGGCGCCGAGAAGGCAGGCCGGGACGTCACCGACCTCGACATGATGATCGAGGTCAAGGTCTCCTTCGACCATGACAGGGACGCGGCCATGGAGGCCACCCGCTTCTGGGGCGCGCTCGGGCTGACCCAGGAGCAGAAGGCCGGCGTCGAGGACCCGGTCGAGATGCAACGGCTCGCTGACGAACTGTCAGTGGAGCAGACCGCGCGGCGGTTCATCGTCTCCACCGACCCCGACGAGCACGTCGCGAAGATCAGGGCCTACCTCGACCTTGGCTTCAACCACCTCGTCTTCCACGCCCCGGGCCCAGACCAAGGAAAGTTCCTGCGCCTGTACGGCGAGGAGATCCTGCCGAGGCTCAGGTCCCTCACTTAAACGGCGTCCAGCGCCTGCAGGCCCACCAGCACCCCGTAGCTGTCCTGGGCGGCCAGCCGGGCCTGGTAGTCGCACAGCAGCGCCATGCCGTTCTCCATGATCGGGCCGGCGCCGCCCTCTGGTCAGTCATGGTCGTCAGTCCTCTCGCAACGATTGCGAGCTTGCGTCCTGCGCCGCCCGGCCGGCATCACCCCTGGCGGGTGAGGCTCCGACTTGCCCGAAAGGGGAGGATGCCGGTGCATCGGATCGCAGCCGGGGTGGTGAGGGTGCTCGGGTGGTTGCCTGGCCTACGGGCGGTGAGGTCCTACCGGCGTGCGTGGCTGGCCCGGGACCTCGTCGCCGGGATCGTGCTCAGCACTCTGCTAGTGCCGCAGGGGATGGCCTACGCGGAACTGGCGGGCTTGCCGCCCATCACCGGGCTGTACACGACGATCTTGTGCCTGCTCGGCTACGCGGTGCTCGGCCCGTCGCGGATCCTGGTGCTCGGCCCGGACTCCTCGCTGGGGCCGATGATCGCCGCCACCGTCTTGCCGCTGGCCGGCGCCGGCGGCGACCCCAAGCGCGCCGTCGCGCTGGCGTCGATGCTCGCGATCATCGTCGGGGCGGTGATGATCGCCGCCGCGGTGGCGAAGCTGGGCTTTGTCGCCGACCTGATCTCCAAGCCGACGATGATCGGCTACATGAACGGCCTGGCGCTCACCATCCTCATCGGCCAGCTACCGAAGCTGTTCGGGTTCAAGGTCGACGCCGAGGACCTGATCCGGGAGGCCATCGCGTTCGTCAAGGGCCTGGCCGAGGGCGAGGCGGTCGCGGCGGCGGCCACGGTCGGCATCTGCGGCATCGCGGTGATCTTGGTGCTGCAGCGCTGGGCGTCCAGGCTCCCGGCGGTGCTCATCATGGTCGTGGCGGCGATCGCGGCCACGACGATCTTCAGCCTCGCTCACCATGGCGTCGCCCTGGTGGGGGTGCTGCCCAAGGGATTCCCGCCGCTCACCTGGCCCGGTGCCGGCCTGGCGGACCTCGGGCCGCTGTTCGCCGGAGCGCTCGGCATCGCCGTGGTGTCCCTGGCCGACACGATCTCCACCGCGTCGGCGTTCGCCGCCCGGACCGGCCAGGAAGTCCACGGCAACGGCGAGATGATCGGGATCGGCGCGGCGAACCTGGCGGCCGGCCTGTTCCAGGGGTTCCCGGTCAGCACCAGCGGCTCGCGGACGGCGGTGGCGGAACACTCGGGTGCCAAGACCCAGCTGGCCGGCGTCACCGGGGCGGCCGTGATCATCGTCATGATCGTGGCGGTCCCGGGCCTGTTCCGCAACCTGCCCCAGCCCGCGCTGGCCGCGGTGGTGATCACCGCGTCGCTGTCGCTGGCCGACATCCCGGGGACGGCGCGGCTATGGCGGCAGCGCAAGGCGGAGTTCCTGCTGTCGGTTACCGCGTTCGCCGGAGTCGCGCTGCTCGGCGTGCTCCCGGGGATCGCGGTCGCCGTGGCGCTGTCGATCCTCAACGTCTTCCGGCGGGCCTGGCGGCCCTACGACACCGAGCTCGGGCGGGTCGCGGGCGTGGACGGCTACCACGACGTGAACAGCTACCCCCAGGCGCTGCGACTGCCGGGCCTGGTGATCTACCGGTTCGACGCGCCGCTCATCTTCGCCAACGCCACCGCGTTCCGCGACGAGGTCAGGCGGCTGGCCCGGGCCGACCCGCCGCCGGCCTGGATCCTGGTCGCCGCCGAGCCGGTCACCGACGTCGACACCACCGCGTCCGACATGCTGCACGAGCTCGACCTGGCGCTGAATGCGCAGGGCACCAGCCTGGTGTTCGCCGGGCTCAAGGACCCGGTGCGGCGCAAGGTCGAGCGGTACGGGCTCACCAAGACGATCGATCCCCGGCACTTCTTCCCGACCATCGAGTCGGCCATCGCCGCGTTCCGCGGCGAAACCGGCGCCGAATGGGTCACTGATCCGGGCGGCGGAACAGCAACGGCACGGCCAGCCGGCCCAGGCGGTGCATGAGCCGCGGCCCCAGCGGGACATCGGCCAGCCTCGGCTGGTAGTGCAAGAACGCGAACCCCAGCTGGCGGGCGAGCAGCCCGTCAGTGGGAACCTGATCGCCGACCACGGCTCCCGGCTCGGGCAGCCCCCGGTAGGGCGCCGTGCGCAGCGGCTTGCCGGCCGAGGCGAGGTAACGGACCTCGAACTCCTGGCCGGCCGGGACCGCCGAGGGACGGCGCACGGAGTTCGTCGAGAAAACCAGCACGCGCAGCTCCGGCAG
>JAICUO010000281.1 GCA_025935815.1 Streptosporangiaceae bacterium | reverse complement strand
CAGCCGCCGACCGGCAGCCACCAGCGCGGGTCGCCGCTGGTGAGCAGGCGCACGACGAGCCACAGCAGCACCGTCCAGCCAACGAAGTCCGGCGTCGTCGTGCTGAACAGGTGCAGCGCGGCCAGGTACTCCGCGCAGCAGGCGGTGGCCAGTGCCGCGAGCACCTGGGCGCGGTCGCTGGCGCCCAGCAGCCGGGCCATGGACCCGGTGAGCACGACCATGGCCGCCAGGCCGAGCGCCGCGAGCGCGCGCAGGCCCACGAGCGTGTTGCCGGTCAGCGTCGCGTCCAGCCGCGCCAGCAGTGGCGTGAGCGCCGGCTGGTCCACGTACCCAGCCGACAGGTGCTGCCCGGCGGACAGGAAGTACAGCTCGTCGCGGTGGTAGCCATACCGCGCCGATACCGCCATCTCCACGCCGAACGCGGCGGCAGCCACCAGCCACACTCCCCGCCGGGCCGTCATCTGAGTCCGCAGCCAGAATCCGGGCACCCGGGGAGCCCGGTCCTTCGCCGATGGCTGCGCGATCGTTGTCTCCATGCCACCATGGTCGGCGCCGCGGTTCTCATCGCGCGTCGTGCGGCGGGATGAACCGGCTTCTCCTGCCTACGGCTGATGCCCGCTCCGCCTGTCCAGCCTTACGATCGGGACGTGGCAGGGCTTGCGGCGACGGTGACCTCGCGGACGACGCGATTGAGCTCGTGGCTGTCGGGGCTTCCGCCGCGGCGCCGGGAACGGGTCGAGGACGGGACGCTCGCGGTCGCGCTCGCGGTCGTCAACGTGGCGTCCCTGCTGCCGTATCACGCGCAGGTCCAGCGCTTCTGGCTCGCGCTCTTCCTGGTCATCGCCCAGGCGCTGCCCTTGACCTGGCGGCGCTCGTGGCCCATCACGATGACCGGCCTGATGGGCATCCCCAGGTTCATCTATGACCTGCTGAGCGTTGGCTACGCGCCCCTCCCGCTGCCCTCCGCGATCGGCTTCGCGACCATCATGGAGCGCAGCCCCCGGCTGGGACGGTGGATCACGGCGATCGCCGCGCTGATCGTCATCGCCGTCTCGCAGGCCTTCCCAGGCCACAACGAGCCGTACGACGGCATCATCGCGGTGCTGACGTTCGCCGCGGCCTGGACGGTGGGGACGCTGAGCCGGGCCCGCCGGGCCGCCCTGGCGGCGCAGGAGCGCCGCGCGGACGTGGCCGAGGCCCGGGCCGACGAGCGGGCCGCCCGGGCCGCCGCCGCCGAGCGGATGCGGATCGCCCGTGAGCTGCACGACGTGGTCGCCCACCATGTGAGCCTGGTCGCCGTCCAGGCCGAGGCGGCCGCCTCGCTCCTGCCCGGCCGCCCGGCCGAGGCCGCGGGCTCGGTGGACCTGATCGGGCAGACCGCCCGCCAGGCGATGACCGAGCTCCGCCGCCTTCTCGGCGTCCTGCGCGACGCCGAGGGCAGCAACCCCCAAGATCCTTCGCCGCAACGATCCCCGCTTGCTCCCGCACCTTCCCTGTCCCGCCTCGGGGACGTCCTCGCCCAGGTGCGCTCGGCGGGGATGCCGGTCGAGTTCCGGGCCTCGGGGCCGGCCCCGGCCCTGTCGCCGAGCATCGACTTGACGGCCTTCCGGATCGTGCAGGAGGCGCTGACCAACAGCATGCGCCACGCCCCCGGCACCACCGTCCGGGTGGAGATCGCCTACGAGGAGGCGCACCTGACCATCCGGGTCCTCGACACCGGCCCGGGCCTGGGACCCGCCCTGGCGGGCGCCGGGAGCCTGGCGAACGGCGCGGGCGCCCGCGGGTACGGGCTGGCGGGCATCGCCGAGCGCGTCGCCTCCTGCGGCGGGACGCTGGCCGTCGGGCCCCGCGAGGCCGGCGGATTCTCCGTCACGGCCCGGCTCCCCATGCGATGACGGGAGAATGAGCTCCATGACAGAGCCGCCCCCAGCGCCGTTGCGAGTCCTGGTCGCCGATGACCAGGAACTCGTCCGCGCCGGCTTCTGCGTGATCCTGGAAGCGGCCGGGTTCACCGTGGTGGGCGAGGCGGCCAACGGAGCCCAGGCGGTGACCCTGGCCGCGCGCGAGCGGCCCGACGTGGTGCTCATGGACATCCGCATGCCGGTGATGGACGGGCTGGCGGCGACGCGGCAGATCACCGGGATCACCGCCGGTCCCCAGGCTGACGGGCAGGCCGGGAGTGTCGCCAGCCCCCCGGCGGCCACCCCCAAGGTCGTCATCCTCACGACTTTCGACCTCGACGACTACGTGTACGAGGCGCTGCGGGCGGGCGCGAGCGGGTTCCTGCTGAAGGACGCGCCGCGCGCGGACCTGATCGCCGCCGTGCGGATCGCCGCCGCCGGGGACGCCCTGCTCGCGCCGTCGGTGACCCGGCGGCTGATCGAGGCGTTCGCCCGGCGGCCGGCCGAGCACGCGCCCAACCCCGCCAAGCTGGCCTCGCTGACCCCCCGCGAGCGCGACATCCTGCTGCTCGTCGCGCGGGGCCGCACCAACCTGGAGATCGCGCAGGACCTGTTCGTCAGCGAGGCGACCGTCAAGACCCACGTCGGCCACCTGCTCGCCAAGCTCGGCCTGCGCGACCGCGTCCAGGCCGTCATCCTCGCCTACGAGACCGGCGAGGTCATCCCCGGCCGCCCCGCCGATTTGGCGTGAGCGGCGGTCCGCTGCGAGACGGCCGCTGCCGGGTTCCGCGCCTCTGCTCGCGCAGGCGGCTACCAGTGGTTCTCGTGCACCGGGAGGGAGCCGCGAGGGCCGGGGCGGAATGTCTCCCCCGTGTAGTACGCCGTCGGGATCAGCACGCCCTGGCGCACGTTGTCTGGCAGGCCCAGCAGCTCGGCGACTTCCTTCTCGTAGGCCAGGTGCAGCGTGGTCCACGCCGTGCCCAGGCCCCGGGACCGGCACGCGAGCATGTAGCTCCACGCGGCCGGGAGCAGCGACCCCCACAGGCCCGCCTGGTTCGCGTTCGGCGGCCACGGGGCGCTTTGGATGCAGCCCAGCACCTGCACCGGGACCTCCCCCATGTGCTGCGCGAGGTAGGCCGAGCTGTCGTGCAGGCGCTGCTGCGCGGCGTCGGCCGGAGTGCGGGCCGCGAGGTAGGGCTCGGTGGCCAGCCGGTAGTACTCGCCGACCTGGGCGCGCATTTCCGCGTCGGTGATGACGATCCAGTGCCATTGCTGCCGGTTGCCGCCGCTGGGAGCCTGCGAGGCGATCTCCAGGCACTCGCGTACCAGCTCAAGCGGGACCGGGCGGGTGAGGTCGAGGCGCTTGCGTACCGAGCGGGTGGTCGTCAGCAGCTCATCTGGGGTTAGTTCGGTCACGGGTACAGGCTAGCCACGGGGGCGCGGCCGGCGAGCGGCGCACCGCACACAGGTCAGCGCGGCCGGCCGGGCGGCGAGCCGCTCCGCGCCGATCGGCAGGCCGCACCGGTCACACAAGCCATACCGGCCCTCATCCAGTTTCCGCTGGGCGGCGCTGATATCGGCTAGCTGCTCGTGGGCGCGCGCCAGCAATGCCGCGACATGCTGTCGCTCGTAGGCGACGGTCGCGCCTTCCGGGTCATGCTCATCGTCGCCGCCCGATGAGCCATCCGCCGTGCTGGCGATGATCCCTGCGAGTTCGCGGGTAAGGTCCCCAAGCCGGGCCAGCGCGCGAACCCGCTCAGCCCCGAGCCGCGTCCGGGGAGATTCCGCCATCACTTCATCGCTTCCTGGAAAGTGATCTGGCCGACCCGGAATTATCCGGGTTCATCTGGCATTATGAAGGGCAAATGGCCAGCTCAGCTACCAGGCGCTTCCCGGTGACCGTAACGCGCCTTCCCGTTACCCGCTGTCAGATCTGCCAGCGCACGATCGCGTATCGCCCCGGTGAGGCGAGCGCGGTCCTTACCGAGCACTACCGGCGTCAGCACCCGGAAGAGCTCGGCCCGGTCCCCGACGCCGACGAATAGGCGCCAGGGACCGTACGAGCCGATCCCGCATTCCGCTAATTACGCTGGTTTCCGGCTCCCCGTTCGCGGGGGTTATCTCCGGGCCTGCGGCTAGTGTCCGTATACCGGGATGAGGAGCCCGCGAGCGATCGTGTGGAACCGGAGGTTGAATCCGGCCACCGCGGGCGTCACGCTCGAGTCGATGCCAAGCGTCTGCACGTCGAGCGCGTGCACGGCGAATACGTACCGGTGCGGCGGGTCGCCCGCGGGTGGCGCGGCGCCGCCGAAGTCGAGGCTGCCGTAGTCATTGCGCACGTGGAACGCGCCCGCCGGGAGCCTGGCGTCGCTGGCCGCGCCTGCCCCGGCCGGGAGCGACGTCACGGTCGCCGGTATGTCGATGACTATCCAGTGCCAGAACCCTGACCCGGTCGGGGCGTCGGGGTCGTAGCAGGTCACCGCGAAGCTCTTGGCCTCCGCGGGGAAGCCCGACCAAGACAGCTGCGGGGAGACGTTATCGCCTGACATGCCGAAGCTGTTGTACACGTGCTTGTTCGCCATATGCCCGTCGTGCGTGACGTCCTCGCTGGTTACCGTGAACGCCGGAACCGAAGGCAGGAAGTCGTACGGAAGTGGTGGGCGATCTGCCATGGCAACCCCTTTGTGCTCGTGGTTAACGCTGCGACGTGTCCCACGTTATCGCGCGCCGTGATGACGTCATGAGGCATTTTGGCTCGCGCGAAGACGCCGCCCCCTTTAGGGTGTTTTGCGGATATGGGCAGATCATGGCGGGTGAGAAAGCGTCGGCCGGTGACCCTATGGTGGCGTCGCGGCGTGCTGGCCGCTGTGCTGCTGGCCGTGGCGGTCATCCCGCTGCCAGGCGGGCCTGTCACCGGCCCGCAGCCGGTCGCCTGCCAAGGGCGCACGTGCCACCCCACCGTCAGCGCGCAGCGCTGGACGAGCCTGCTGCCCGGCACGTGGGCCGTTGGCCGCGGCCCGACCGGCACCGTCCCGGTATCCGGGCAGGCATACGTCGCGGTCGGGGACGGCGTCGCTGTCGTTGGCGTTGGCCTGACCGTCGAGGCCTACGGGCTGCGGGATGGGCAGGCCCGGTGGAAGCTCACCCTGACCGCGCTTCGGCCCGGATCGGTCATCATGTCGGTCCGGGCGTGGACCGGGGTGGTCACCATCGGGGTCGCCGCCGCCGCGAGCTCGGGGCGCACCGAGATCGTCATCGATAACGTGACCGGCGTGGAGCTGCGGCGATACCCGGCCGCGCTGTTCGGCGGCGCGGTATACGCGTCCACGTCGGCCACCACGGTCATCGGGCCAGCCGGCGTGACCAGCTTTGACAACGGCACCGGCCAGGTGCGCTGGCGCCGGCCCGCGGACGCGGGCCTGGCCTGGCGCTCCGATGGCGCCAGCGTGTACCTGGCCGACTCGGCGGGAGGCTCCCTGGGGGGCGCGCCCGTCACGGGATTGCGGATCATCAACCTCACCTCCGGCGCGCAGCGGTCCCTCAGCTCGCCCGCCGCCGTCCCCTTCACTGGCTCACTGGCCGCCGTGATCGATGACGTCGCGCTGTTCAGCTCGGCCGACCGGATCACCGCCTACAACACCTCTACCGGCGCGATGATGTGGTCGATGCGCGCGGTGGTCCCCGAGGGCGCCGACCCTGTGCAGCACCTGTTGTACCTGACCTCGGCCACTGGTGCCCTGCTCGGCGTGGACCCGCGCAGCGGCGCGGTCCGCCACTCAGTGTCCGGGGCGACGGCCGGCGGGTCGGCGGGGATCTACGTGGTGCGCGGCGGCGACGCCCTTGGCCTGGACAATGGGGCCAGCGGGGAAGCGTGGGGCTACAGCCTGGCCGCCGGCCGGGTTACCTGGACCGCGCCCGAGCTGCCCTGGCCGCACTACTTCGCCGACGTCAGCGGCGTCGGCGGCAGCGCCGCGCAGTCCGGGACCCTTGTCGTCATCGCCGCCTGCCAGCGGCTCGCCCCGCCCCCCGCCGCGTCCCCGGCCCCGACCGCGACTCCCGCCTCCACGGCGTCGCCCGCCCCCACGATGTCCTCGCCCGTCACGACACTGCCCGTTACGACACTGCCCGTCACGACACTGCCCGCGCCCGGTAAGAGCACGCCATCCGCGAAGGCCGCGCCATCGCGGTCCTCGCACGCCACCCAGCCCGCCAGCGGGACCACCCCGGCCAGCCCGAGCACTTCGGGGACCTCGACGCCGTCCGCTACCGCGTCACCCACGCCAGCCCCCGCCCCCGCCCCGCCGCAGATCTGCGCCTCGCCAGTGCTCGTCGCCCTGAGCATCTAGCGCCCGGTGCGCGCTCGCCATGGACTACAGCATGTCGTTCGCGCATTCGCCGGGTTGCCCGGCATGCTAAATGCGCACTCGCCGCCTCCTCGCCGGCCCGCGCTGCTGACGGATGTCGTCGACCATTACGGAGTAGCGGCGGGTAGCTAGCGGGAACCCCGGAGGCGTTCGGAAGAATCCAGGGTGAATTGGGGCGCCAACAGCGGGTAGGCCTGTGAACGCGATGCAATGGGTGGACCGGGCGCTCGCGGCCGCGGATGGCTGGCAGCGGCGGCGAGCGGTAACAGCGGTCCCGGTGGCGGTCTGGAAGAAGTTCCAGGACGACCAGGCCGGGTACCTTGCCGCGCTCATCTCCTACTACGGGTTCCTCGCGGTGTTCCCGCTGTTGCTGATCTTCGTCACGATCCTCGACATCACGCTGAAGAACAACCCCGGGTTGCGCGATGACCTGCTTAACTCGGCGCTCGCGCAGTATCCGGTGATCGGCGCCGAGATCGGCACCCGGCTCGGCACCGTCGACGGCACCGGGCTCCCGCTCGGGATCGGCGTCGTGGTGCTGCTGTTCGGGACCCGCGGGCTGGCCGGCGCGATGCAAAACGCCATGTGCCATGCATGGGGGATACCGCGCGACCGGCGGCTGGGCTTCCCCTGGGGGTGGCTATACGGGTGGGGACTGGTGCTCGTCGTCGGCATCGGCCTGGTGGTCACCAGCTTCCTGTCCGGGCTGGCCGGCGGGGCCGGGCACTGGCTGACCGGATTCGGCGCCCAGGTCGGGGCCG
This sequence comes from Streptosporangiaceae bacterium, assembly GCA_025935815.1. Lineage (GTDB taxonomy): Bacteria > Actinomycetota > Actinomycetes > Streptosporangiales > Streptosporangiaceae > Trebonia. The sequence continues at coordinate 2,910 of JAICUO010000281.1, read as the reverse complement.
TGGCGATTTCCCTGGTGCTGAACATCGGGGTGTTCTGGCTGGCGTTCCGGGTCGCGACCCTGCGCAAGATCCCCTGGCACGACCTGCGGATCGGCGCGGCGCTGGCCGCCCTGGTCTGGCAGGTGCTGCAGGTGGCCGGCGGCTACGTGATCACCCACCAGCTGCACCGCGCCTCGTCGCTGTACGGCACGTTCGGGGTGGTGCTCGGGCTGATCGGGTGGCTCTACGTGCAGGCGGAGGTCACCTTGTACTGCGCCGAAGTCGACGTGGTGCTCAGCCGGCGCAAGTGGCCCCGGTCGCTGCGCAACCCGCCGACCGCCCCGCCGCCTTCCCCGCCGACCATCCCGGATCCAAGGGAACCGGGCCAAGGAGAGCCAGATCCGAGAAAGGCGGAGCCGGGAAAGCCGGAGCCAAGGCGAGAACCCGAGCGAGCCGACAAGCAGACAGGAAAGGCAGCATGACGCAGGTGGTGATCGTGGGGGCCGGATTCGCTGGCCTGTCCGCGGTGAGGGGCCTCAGCAAGGCCGGCGCAGCGGTCACGATCATCGACAAGAATCTGTACAGCACGTTCCAGCCGCTGCTCTACCAGGTCGCCACCGGCGGCCTGAACCCCGGTGACATCGCCTACTCGGTCGGCGGGTTCGTCGGGCGCCAGCGCGCAGGCTCACCCCGGCCGGGCACCGCCCGGTACCTTCGGGGCGACGTCGCGAGCGTGGACGCGGACGGGCGGCGGGTGAAGCTGACCGACGGGCGCGACGTCGGCTATGACTACCTGATCCTGGCGACCGGGGTGGCGGCGGCCTACTTCGGGGTCGAGGGCGCCGCCGAGAACACGTTCGGCCTGTACACCAGGGCGGACGCGATCGTCTTGCGCGACCACATCATGACCGGGTACGAGCGGATGAGCGGGAACGACGGCCGTGACTTCAACATCGTCGTCGTCGGTGGCGGCGCCACTGGGGTGGAGCTGGCCGGCACGCTGGGGGAGCTGCGCGGCGCGGTGCTGCGGGCTACCTTCCCCGACGTGGACCCCGAGCGGGTGCACGTCCGGCTGGTTGAGATGGCGCCCGGCCTGCTGATGCCGTTCAACTCGCGGCTGCGTGACTACGCCCGCCGGCAGCTCGTCGGCCGCGGCGTCGACATCCGGCTGGGCACCGAGATCAAGGCGGTGCGGCCCGACAGCGTGCTCCTCGGCGACGGCCAGGTACTGCCCAGCGACCTGACGGTCTGGGCGGCCGGGGTCGCCGCGCCCGGGGTCGTGGCCGACTGGGGCCTGCCGCAGGGCAAAGGGGGCCGGATCCTGGTGGAGGCCGACCTGCGGGTCCGCGGGCAGGACCGGATCTTCGCGGCCGGGGACATCGCGCTCTATCCCGACGGCCCCTCCCCGCAGCTGGCCCAGCCCGCGCTGCAGGAGGGCAGGCACGTGGCGGCCCAGATCAACCACCTGCTCGCCAAGGAGCCGACGCAGCCGTTCGCCTATCACGACAAGGGGATCATGGCGACGATCGGGCGCCGGTCGGCCGTCGTCCAGTTCCCGCATGGCCTGCGGGTCACCGGGACGTTCGCGTGGCTCGCGTGGCTCGCCTTGCACCTGTTCTACCTGCTGGGAGGCCGCAACCGGGTCTCCACGCTGATCAACTTGACCTGGCGGTACATCGCCTGGGGACACGGCGGCGGCGTGATCGTCGGCGACGACCCTCCCGCGAGCCGGCGGGTGGGGTGACGAGAGCCAACTACGACCACGTGTAGTAGCCTCGGTGGGGTGATTCACTCCGCGCCGCCCCCCGTCCGCGGCAAGCAAGTCACCGGCAGGCTGGCCGCATGGTCATCGCCGGGCAGGCGGTGGCGCGGGACGGCCGCCGCGCTGGCCGCCCTGGCGATCATCGGCGGGGGAGCGCTGGCCGGGTGCGCAGGCTCGACATCCTCCAGCTCATCGGCCGGGCCGGGCACTGACCAGGGCGCCGGCACCGCGATGGGCACGGCGGCGCAGTCCAACCCGAACATCGACCTGGGCACCTCGCTGGGGACCTCCCCGGCCCCCGACTTCCGCCTTGTCAACCAGTTCGGCCAGCCGATGTCGCTGAGCCAGTTCCGCGGCAAGGTCATCCTGCTCGGGTTCGAGGACGCCGAGTGCACCAACGTCTGCCCGCTGACCACGCAGAGCATGGTCTGGGCCAAGGAACTGCTCGGCCAGGCCGGGAGCTCCGTCCAGCTCCTCGGCGTGGACGCCAACCCGGACGCGGTCGGCGTCTCCAACGTGCTGGCCTACTCCCGCGACCACGGCATGGTCAACCAGTGGGCCTTCCTCACCGGCTCCCGCGCTCAGCTCAAGAAGGTGTGGTCGGACTACCACATCGCCGTCCAGATCGACAATGGCGCGATCGACCACACGCCGGCGCTGTTCCTCATCGACCAGCAGGGGCGGCTGCGGAAGGTCTACCTGACCCAGATGGCCTACACCGGCATCGGCCAGTCCGCGCAGGTGCTGGCCCACGACATCTCCGGCCTGCTCCCCGGTCACCCGAAGCTGGCCAGTCAGCAGTCGCTGGCCACCATCCCGGGGCAGGGCCCGACGGCGCGGGTCTCGCTGCCGGCCGCGCCCGCCTCGCCCGCCCCCGAGGGCACCACCGTCGCGCTCGGGCCGGGCAAGCCGCGCTTGGTGGTGTTCTTCGCGACCTGGCTCGCCGAGGTCTCTGACCTGAAGTCCCAGCTGGTCAGCCTGAACGCGTACCAGGCGACGGCCGCCGGGGGGCGCCTGCCCGAGCTCGCGGTGGTGAACGAGACGGTGACAGAGGCCTCGCCCGCCGCCGTGTCCAAGTTCCTGTCCGGGCTCGACCTGCGCTACCGGATCGGGCTGGATGAGAGCGGGCGGCTCGCCGACGGGTACGGCGTGCAGGACCAGCCGTGGCT
>JAICUO010000997.1 GCA_025935815.1 Streptosporangiaceae bacterium | reverse complement strand
GCGCCGAGGAAGTCCACCCAGCCGGGCAGCCCCAGCGGGTCGGGCCGCCCCAGGACGTGCAGCACGGGCAGCCAGTTGACGAAGGCCAGCGGCACCACGAAGGTCACGCCCCGCACCAGGTCGCGGGAGAAGAGCCCCGGCGGGTAGTGGAGCAGCGTGTTGCCGCCGTACGTGAAGGAGTTCTGCACCTGCGCGGCGTCCATGGCCCAGAACTGGAACGCTCCGCCGACGACGAAGACCGCGCAGAAGATCGCCGTGCCGGCCAGCAGCGTGACCGGCAGCAGGACGACGCCCGCCGCCGTCCAGTGCACGTCCACCCGCGGCAGGGCCCAGCACAGCACCGCGACGCCCTGCGTGACCCGGCCGAGGCGGCGCAGCGCGAACCGGTCGGCGGCCACCTGCGCCAGCACCGGCACGGGCCGCAGCAGCAGCGTGTCGAGGGTCCCGTTGCGCACCCGGGTCCCGAGCTGGTCCATGTTCCCCATCAGCAGGTCGGCGAGCCCGAACGACGTGCTGGTGGTGCCGTACAGCAGGGCCACCTCGGGAAGCGAGAAACCGCCGAGGACGTGGATGTGCGAGAACATCAGCGCGATCGTCACGAAGTCCAGCGCCGTCACGGCCAGATTCCCCGCGAGGGTGAGCAGGAAGGACACGCGGTACGCCATCGTCGAGCGCATCCACATCCCCACGACCAGCCCGTAGGCCCGCACCGACTCCCGCACCATGCCCGGCGTGCCACCCGCCGCCCCCGCACCGCCTTCCGTGTCAGCCACCGTGCACCACCACCCGGCGCGTCGCGGTGGCCTGCAGCAGCCGCCCCGCGCCCAGCAGCACGACCGCCCACCCGGCCTGGAGCGCCAGCACCTGGAGCGCGCCGACACCGTGCCGCCTGCCGAGGAGCACGTCCGCGGGCCCCTGCAGCATCGCCGACCAGGGCAGTGCCTGGGCCACGTCCGCGAAGCCGCCGGGGAAGGCGTTCAGCGGCAGCATCATCCCGGAGAAGAACAGCCCCAGCACCCACGACGCCTGCCCCACACCCGTCCCGTCCAGCAGCCAGAAAGTGCTCAGCGCCACCAGGTAGCGGATGGCGAAGCTCACCAGCACCCCCAGGCCCACCGACACCGCGAACAGCAGCCAGCGCCCCGGCCCGTGCGGCAGCGCCAGGTCGAAGACCAGCGCCCCGCACGCCACCGGCACCACCCCGCGGCCCAGCAGCTGGAAGGCGGCCCGCCCCAGGTCGGCCGCCAGCCACCAGGCCTGCAGGTCCGCCGGGCGGTAGAGGTCCACGGCGATGTCCCCGGTGCTGATCCGGCCCATCAGCTCGGACTCGAAACCGCCGCCCATCTGCGCCATCGCCGCCAGCAGCCCCTGCCCGAGCCACACATACGTCAGCGCCTGGGCCTCCCCGTAACCGCCGAGGTGCGGGCGCTGGTCCCACAGCGCGACGTAGCTGTAGGAGATGATCAGCCCGAACACGGTGTTGGTGAAGACACCCGCGGCCGTGGCCACCCGGTACGTCGCGTAGCGCCGGAAACCGCGCACGACGACGGCGGCATAGAAACCGCCCCTGCCCATCGCCCCTCCCCGCCGGTACGGGGCGGACCCGGCGCG
>JAICUO010000141.1 GCA_025935815.1 Streptosporangiaceae bacterium | reverse complement strand
CGCCAGTCCTCGCCGGGCTCGAGGATCTTCTCGGCGCCGCGGATGGAGGCGTAGTCCAGGCCGGCCGCGACGGCGGGCGGCTCCTTGCCCTCGGCCAGGCCCTTGGCCGCGGTCAGCAGGATGTGCCGCATCCGGCTGATCGCCTTGTCGGTCGAGCCGAGCTGCTCCTGGGTGCGGTCGTAGACCGGGCCCATCGACTCGGTGACCATCAGGTCCTGGCTGACGAAGTCGGCGACCCCGCTGAAGATCCCGGTGCGCTTGTAGTCGCGATCGACCTGGTAGTCGTTGCCCGCGGTGTAGGCGCGGGGGACAATGCCGGTGTCGTACGCCGGCATCGGCGTCGTGAACGGGGCCTGCGGGACGGAGAACAGGCTCGCGCCGCCAAGGCCGCGCGGGTTGAACTGGCCCCGGTCCCTGGGGGCCAGGAAGTACCGCCAGCAGTTCTCGTCGTCGACCGGGATGAACATCCCCTGCCCGGTGCTGAACGGGATGCTGGCCACCATGGTGGAGTAGGGGATCGCGTAGGCGGTGACCCGCACGTGGGCGTGGCCGCCGGGGGTGGTGCGGATCCCGGCGTACCGGTAGCCGTACCAGGTGTCGTCCACCTCCAGCCGCGGCGCCCGGTCATGCCGCCAGAACTTCCACGACATCGCGTTCGATGAGTAGCCCGGCTTGTCCGACCCGTCGTCGGGGATGTCGTCGACCTGGTCGAACTGGTGCAGGTGGGAGATGTGGGCGGTGTCCAGGTTGCCCTCCATCGCCTGCACCCAGTTGCAGGTCGAGTGCTGCTTCATCGCAACGAACTCGCTGGCGGCATGCCCCTCAGTGCCAAAGTCGCGGAACGGGGTCAGGGCCTCGGCCGGCCCCAGGTACGCCCACACGATCCCGCCCGACTCGTGGGTGGGGTAGGCCCGCACCCGGACCTTCCCGCAGAACGGGGCCGGCTCGGACGGCATGTCCACGCACCGGCCAGCTGCGTCAAAGGCCCAGCCATGATAGACGCACCGCAGCGCGTCCCCCTCGTTACGGCCGAAGTACAGCGAGGCGCCCCGGTGCGGGCAGTTCTCCTGCACCAGCCCGACCCGCCCCCGCGCGTCCCGGAACGCCACCAGGCTCTCCCCCAGCAGCCGCACCCGGGCCGGCGGGCCGCCCGGCTCGGCCACCTCCGCGCTCAGGCAGGCCGGCGTCCAGTACCGCCGCAGCAGGTTCCCCATCAGCGTCCCCGGCCCCACCCTGGTCAAGATCTCGTTATCATCCGCCCTGAGCATGCCGTCCCTTTCGCAGGTCTTTCGCAGATGAGGACCGGCCCGGCAGCGGACCGGCCTTCCTCGGGCCACCTCGTTTCACCGTCTCACCGGGCCGGCAAAGCTGTCAATTAGTAAGCAAGCGCCAGTAACGAGTGCGGTTTTGGGGCGGCACCCCAAACCCCGCGTGCGAGATCAGGTGGGTGCGCGGGGCTAGGCTGACTGGGAAAAGGACCACTCGCCGAGCGCGGTCGCCGGGCATTCGCCGGGGCCGTCGGCTGACCCGGGGGCTGCCTGATGGAACCTGCCGCGACGGCGCCCTCGGCGCCCTCGGCGCCCGCTCGCCGACTCGATCGCGAGTCGCTCGAAGCGCGCAAGCGGCGGCTCACCGTCGCCCGCCGCCGGGCCACGGCGTTCCTCGGCGCGGCGACGGCCTTGTTCATCGGCGTGACGGCGGCCGGCGCGCACGGGAGGTTGCTGGGCTTCGTGCAGGCCGGCGCGGAGGCGGCGATGGTCGGCGGGGTCGCGGACTGGTTCGCGGTGACGGCCCTGTTCCGCCGCCCCCTGGGCTTGCCGATCCCGCACACCGCGGTGATCGTGGAGCGCAAGGACCAGTTCGCCGCCACGCTCGGCCAGTTCGTGCAGGAGAACTTCCTCAACGGGGACGTCCTGGCCGAGCGGCTGCGGGCCGCGGGGATCGCCAACCGGCTGGCCGCCTGGCTGTCGGCGCCGGACAACGCGACGCGCGCGGCCGGTCATGCCTCCAGCCTCGTGGTCACCCTGGCCGAGGCGCTGCGCGATGAGGATGCCCAGCGGGTGATCAGCACCGAGCTGACCCGGGTAGTGGACACCGTCGACGTATCGCCGCTGGCCGGGCGGGTGGTCCGGGTGGTGATCGCGGGCGGCCACCACTCGGAGTTGTTCAACAGCATCCTGTCCAGTGCCGACGCCTACCTGGCCGAGCACCATGAGGAGCTCAAGCTGCGCTTTGAGTCAGAGGCCCCCCGCTGGGTCCCGGGCCTGGTGTACGGGCGGGTCTTCGACCGCATGTACGCCCACCTGCGGAGCCGGCTGGAGGCGATGGGCGACGATCCCGACGATGAGACCCGCAAGCAGTTCGAGGAGTGGATCGACAGCCTTCCCGACCGGCTGGAGAACTCCCCCGAGCTGCGCGAGCGCGGGGAGCACCTCAAGCGCGAGGTCCTGGGCAGCGCCCTGCTGCGAGACTGGTCCTCGATGCTGTGGGGACGGGCCAAGGACGGGCTGCGGGCCCAGGCGGCCGACCCCAACTCGGAGCTGCACCGCCGGATGACGGACGCCATCGAGGCGATCGGGCACCGCCTCAAGTCAGATCCCCGGCTTCAGGACCGTATTGAGCGCATGGTCGAGTCGGCCGCCCGGGGGCTGGCTGACCAGTTCTATGACGAGCTGGCCGGCCTGGTCACCGGCACCATCCAGCGGTGGAACGCCGAGGAGACGTCCAGTCAGCTAGAGCTCCTGCTCGGGCGCGACCTGCAGTACATCCGCATCAACGGCACGGTGGTGGGCGCCGCCGTGGGCCTGGCCCTGCACGCCATCGCCATGGCGCTCGCCTAGCCCTTGCCCGGCAGCCGCGCCGCATCCGACACCGGCCCCAGGTGACCGAGCTTGTCGGGATTGACCACCGAGCGGATCGTCTGCACCCGGCCGTCGGCGATGTCCAGCTCGAACACGTTGACCACGCGCCCCTCGGCGTCGTACGTCACCGCCCCGGGCTGGCCGTTGACCCAGGCCAGCCGCAGGGTCGCGCCGAGGAACCGCCCCCGGCGGAAGATGCCGGCCATCAGCCTCAGCACCTGCTGCTGCCCGACCGCGGGCTTGCCGATCGCCTGGGCCTTGCCGCCGCCGTCCCCGTGCAGCACCACGTCGGGCGCGAGCATGCCGAGGAGCGCGTCCAGGTCGCCGCCCTCGGCGGCCTCGAAGAAGCGGCGGGCGAGCTCCTCGCCTTCGGCCCGGCGCGCGGGCTGGGGCACGATGTCGCGGGCCTGCCCCCCGGCGGTGATGCGCTGCCGGGCGCGGGCGAAGATCTGCCGGCAGTTGACCTCGGTCTTTCCGGTGATCCGGGCCATGTCCGGGTAGCCGTAGCCGAATACCTCGCGCAGCATGAACACCGCCCGCTCCACCGGCGTCAGGGTCTCGAGCAGGACCAGGAACGCCATCGACAGCGAGTCGGCCAGCTCGGCGTGCTCGGCCGGCGCGTCGACGGGCACGACGACCGGCTCGGGCAGCCAGTCCCCCACGTACTTCTCCCGCCGCACCCGCGCCGAGCTGAGGTAGTTGATGCCGAGCCTCGTCACCGCCGTCGTCAGGTACGCCTTGAGGTCGGCGATCACGGTCCCCGCCTGGCGGGCGCGGGTCAGGCCGACGAACGCGTCCTGCACGATGTCCTCGGCATCGCCTACGGAGCCGGTCATCCCGTAGGCGATGGAGAACAGCAGCGGCCGGTAGCTGACCGCGCTCGCCTCATCATCCGCTGACCCAGGCACGGAATCCCTCTCGCCAGCTCGCGTACCGCGGCTCCCAGCCGAGCCCGGCCCTTGCCTTCTCGTTGGAGGACCCGCGCACGCTGGTCATCTGGGCGATGACGAGCTCTCCAGCCAGCGGCCGCCCGAGCCAGGCGGGCAGGCGCAGCGGCGACTTGGCGCCCGCGACCCCGGCCAGGTAGGGCAGCCACTCGGCGACCGGCGCCGGGTCGCTGTCCACGACGTTGTAGAGGCCGGGGGCACCCCGCTCCACCGCGGCGACGGTCGCCGCCGCCGCGTCGGTGATCTCGATGAACGACCAGATCCCGGTCCCGCCGCCGATCACCGGCAGCTGCCGCTTCCGCACGACGTCCAGCATGACCTCCGAGGCGCCGGGCCCGTAGAAGCTGCCGTAGCGCAGCACGATTCCCTCCGGTGCCGCCAGCGGCACGGTCTTTTCCACATGCCTGATCGCCTCCAGCGTCCGGGCGGCGGACGGGATGGGCCGGGAGTCAAGCGGGTCTTCCTCGTTCTTCACCTTCCCGCCGGAGCGCTCGTTTGGCCAGCCCGTGTAGCTTTGCGCGATGACCCGGCGGGTGCCCGCCTCGGCGGCGGCCGCCAGCAGGTTATCGGTTCCCCGGATCCGCAGCTCGTTGGTGGCGGCGAACAGCCGGTCGGGGTTGCGCAGGCTCCGCATGTCCGCCAGCGCGGTCATCTGGTGCACGATCACCTCGGGCGCGGCCGCCGTCACGGCCGCGATCACGGCCTGGCGATCGAGCCCGTCGAGGATCACCGGCTCCGCGCCCGCGTCGCGCAGCCGCCCTGCCTTGCCGGGCGTCCTGGTGGTGGCGATGACCTGGTGACCCGCCCGGACCAGCCGGGGAACCAGGTGCTGGCCCACCGCCCCAGTCGCTCCGGTGACGAAGACTCGCATGAGCTTAACCTTTCACGTGACGTTTCCCTCCTAGACAAGGCACCCCGCGCGGCTGTGACAGGATTGAGCAGCGAGGAAGACACGATCGGCAAGGGGGCACGTAATGACGACACCAGAAGGCCGCCATGTTGTTTTCGTCCACGGGTTGTGGCTGCACGCGGACTCGTGGGCGCCATGGACCGAACTGTTCCAGGAAGCGGGCTACCGGCCGGCCGCGCCCGGCTGGCCGGGGGCGTCGGCCACCGTGGCGGAAACCCGGGACCATCCCGACCAGGTCGCCGGCAAGGGCATCGACGACGTGGTCGAGCACTACGCGCAGGTCATCCGGGGGCTGGATAGCCTGCCGATCGTGATCGGCCACTCGTTCGGCGGCCTCATCGCGCAGCGGCTGCTCGGCCAGGACCTCGCGGCCGCCGCGGTGGCCATCGACCCGGCGCCGGTCAAGGGCGTGATCTTGCTGCCCCCATCGGCGCTGAAGGTCGCCTCGATCGCGCTGCGGAGCCCGTCGAACCGGGCCAAGGCGATCTCGCTGACCCAGGAGCAGTTCCGTTACGGCTTCGGGAACGCGCTGCCCGCGCCGGAGTCCGCTGACTTGTACGAGCGGTGGACGGTTCCCTCTCCGGCCAAGCCGCTGTTCGAAGCCGCCACCGCGAACCTGGCCCTGCGGTCGCCCGCCAGCGTCAACACCGGGAACAAGACCCGGGGGCCGCTGCTGCTCATCGCCGGGGGCAGCGACCGCACGGTCCCGGCGTCGACCACCAAGGCGACCCGCCGGCTGTACCACAAGTCGCCCGCCATCACCGACCTGCGGGAGTTCAACGACCGGGGCCACTCCCTGACGATCGACCATGGCTGGCGCGAGGTCGCCGACGCGGCCCTGACCTGGCTGTCCGAGCGCGTCAAGTAGCGGCGGGCCTGGCCGGCGGGCTAGCGCGGACGCCGGCGAACAGCACGGCCACGGTTCGGTCAATAGACTTCCGTCATGGAGGTAGAAGCGGCTGACGCCCAGGTGACGTCTCCTCAGGCGGCCCGGGCCGGCCGGCGCAGGCCGCCCGGCGACAGCGCCTCCCGCCAGCGCGTCCTCGATGCCGCCGTCCGGTGCATCCTGGAGCAGGGCCTTTACCGGGCGAGCTCCAACGCGATCGCCGAGCAGGCGGGGCTGTCCTGGGGCGTGATCCAGTACTACTTCGGCACCCGGGAAGCGCTCATGCTGGCGGTGCTGGAGGAGGGCACGCGGCGGCTGGACGCGGCCGTGCGGGACGCGGAGATCGCCGGCCAGGCGCTGACCGAGCGGGTGGAAAGCTACCTGGAGATCCTCGCGCGGTACTACGGCTCCCCCGATTACCTGGTCTTCACGCAGGTACTGATCAGCTTGAGCCATGACCCGCGCACTTCCGCGCAAACGCGCGAGCGGCTGGAGCGGGTCAACACGACTACCCAGCCGCCGATGCGGCGGCTGCAGGCGCAGGTGCTGCAGGGCACCGGCGTCACCGAGCCCGCGGTGGCGTCGCTGCTTTTCCACTCGCTGCGGGGCCTGGCGCTCAGCCAGGTGATGCTCGGCGCGATCCCCGCGGTGGACCTGCCGGAGGTATCGCAGCAGTTCCCCGCGCACCGCAAGCTGCTCGCCGAGGCGCTCGCCCTGCTCATCGAGCAAACGGGCGCCGAGGCGGCCGCCAGCTCACGGCCCTGATTCGCCGACCCGCTCATCCACGGAGCCGGGGGCGGCCGGGCGGAGCGGGCAGGGCGGAGCGGGCAGGCCGGGCAGGGCGGGCGGGGCGGCGGGCTACTCCGTCGCGCCCGCGGCCAGCTCCAGCTCGGCCCGCGCCTCGGCGGCGGACGCTCCGCCGGCCTTGGCGACGTCTTGCAGGGCGAGGTGGCGCGCGGTCGCGAGCGCCGCGTCGGCCGGGGCCTGGACGTGCGGGGGGACGCCGGTGCCCTCCCAGTTGCCGCCGGTCCGCGGGCTGACCGCCGCGCCGACCGGGATGGTCGCCTCCAGGTGGGGGTGGACGACGAAGCCCGCGCGGGCGTTCGCGCCGCCGCGGGTGCGCTCTCCCACCAGGGTGGCCCGCCCGAGCTCGCGCAGGTCGAAGCTGAGGTGCTCGCCGCCGGAGAAGGTCGCCCCGCTAGTGAGCACGTAGACGGGCTTGACCTTGCCAAAGCGGCGGCCAGGCACGTAGGGCAGCGTCCACGCTTGCGTCAGCTGGCCGTCACGCCCGCTCAGCCCGGACAGCTGCACGGGCTCGTGGTCCCACAGGTAGCTCAGGACGAACGTGACCATGGCCGGATCGCCGCCGAGGCAGTGGCGCAGGTCGAGCAAGAGCGCGTCCGTGGTCGCCAGCACGGTCAGGGCGGCAGCGACGACCTCCCCGCACAGCGCGACGGGGAACAGGACCGGCTGCAGGTCCAGGAGCCCGACGTTGCCGGGCAGCCGCCGCGCGCAGGCGACCCCGCCGCAGGTGCGGTCGGCCCACCGGGCCAGGGCGGCGGCCTCCGCGCTGTCATCGCCGGGCGCCCGCGGGGCGAGGGCCTCCTCGTGGTAGAGCAGCCTCAGGTGCTTGTCGCCGTTGATCGACTGAAGGTCGCTGGTCACCGCGTCGGCGAGCGCGACTTCCGCCGCCGGGTACCGGCGCTCGGCCAGGCCCGCGGTCAAGACCTCCGACACCTGCCGGGCGATGCCGGGAAAGACGTACTGCGCGGTGACCAGCGCCCGGATCTGCTCGATGACCTCGACGACTTCTGCCTCGTGCATAGTGTTAAGAAAATCATACGCTTGACAAAGCGTCAAGATCTATAAACACTTCCTCTCGTGGACGACGTCACCCAGGTGAGCACCCCGGAGCAGTTCAAGGCGCTCGGGCACCCGACCCGGCACCGCCTGCTGTTCGCGCTCGCCCAGCGCCGGGCGACCATTAGCCAGCTCGCGGCGGACCTGGGGACCAACAAGGGCAACGTCGCCCACCACCTGAAGGTGCTCGCGGACGCCGGGCTGGTCCGCGTCAGCGGGACCCGCCAGGTGCGCGGCGGCACCGAGCAGTACTACGAGCGCTCGTTCGGCGCCCTCGAGTTCACCGACCAGGCCACGACGGGGGCGGCCTTCCAGGCGCTGGCCGCCCAGATCGCGGCGGCCGACGACCCGTTCCTGGTGCTTCGCACGCTCCGGCTGACCCCCGAGCACGCCGGCCGGATCGCCGCCGTGCTTAACGACCTCACCGCGGAGCAAGGCGACGGCGACGACCAGCCCCGGTACAACCTCCTGCTCAGCTTCTACCAGTCCTGATCGGCCCGCGCCGCCCGCTCACGGGCGGGACTGGCGCGCGCCTGGCCGGCCACCCTGCCGCGCGGCGAGAGGGCCATCTCCGGCGGGTGAACGCGGAATGACGTTTAAAAACGTCTGATTACGGCACTTCTTAGGTCTTCTACTCGCCGGTAACCAGTGCTATAAGAATCTTAGCGCGCGTGAATTAACCCCAACCCCCGGTCTCCCCCGCTGGAGGGACTCCATGCGTTCATCACGCCTGCTCATCACCGGCATCCTGGCGGTTACATCCGCCATCGCCGCTAGCGTTCTCGGGGCCGCGATTCCCGCGGAAGCGGCCACCGTCAATTACGTCGCCCTCGGGGACTCCTACGCGGCCGGCGTCGGGGCTGGCAGCAATAGCGGGTCCTGCGCCCGCAGCCCCAACGCTTACCCCTCGCTGTGGGCGTCGGCGCATTCCGTGGCGTCGTTCTCATTCGCCGCCTGCTCGGGCGCGACGACCTCCGACGTCATCAATAGCCAGCTTTCCACCCTCAGCGCGTCAACCACCCTGGTCAGCGTCACGATCGGCGGCAATGACGCGAACTTCGCCTCAACCATGGAAACTTGCATACTGAGCAGCACGAGCACCTGCGTCGCCAAAGTCCAGGCCGACGAGCAGATCGTGAGCACGCAACTGCCCGGCCGGCTGAACACGATGCTCGGCGACATTAGGGCCAAGGCCCCGTCGGCGCGAATCGTCCTCGTCGGCTATCCCGATTTCTACGACCTCAACGCCTCCATCTGCATCGGCCTCAGCAGGGGCGACCACCAGGCGATCGACACCGGCATTAACCTGCTGAACAGCGTCATCGCCACCGCGGCCGCGAATAACGGCGCCGTCTTCGCCGACCCGCGCGCCCAGTTCTCCGGCCACGAGCTGTGCGACGGCGCGGGCTGGCTGAACTCGCTCACCATCCCGATCGGCAACTCCTACCACCCGACCGCGACCGGCCAGAAGAGCGGCTACCTGCCGGTCTTCACGGCCGCCGCCTGAGCCTGAGCTAGCGGGGCTACTGCGCCGGCCGGCAGTGCATCATCGCCTGCCGGTCGGCGCGGCATACGATCTCGTCTCGCTGGTTGCGGGCCACGTGCCGGAACGTCACGATCCCCACGCCGGGCCGCGAGTTCGACAGGCGGGCCGCGATCACCTCGGTCTCCACGTGGATCGTGTCGCCCGCGAAGACCGGCGCCGGGAACTCGACGGCGGAGAAGCCGAGGTTGGCCACGGTCGTACCGAGGGTGAGCTCCGGCACCGAGATGCCGACCGCGAGCGCCAGCGTGAACAGCGAGTTGACCAGCGGCCGGCCGAACTGGGTCTTCGCGGCGAAGTCCGCGTCCAGGTGCAGCGGCTGCGGGTTCATCGACATGGTCGTGAACAGCACGTTGTCGGTCTCGGTGAGCGTACGGGTGATCGCGTGCCGCACCGTCGTGCCGACGGTCAGCTCCTCGTACCACATGCCCATGCGCCGGTCGGTCATCGCTCCTCCTCCAAGCCGTGCCATCTCCAAGCCGTGCCGTCTCCGAGCCGTGCCGTCTCCATGCCGTGCCATGCCGTGCCACAGCCGCTGGCTACCCGCTAAATATGCGCCTATTATGCCTACCAGGAAACGCCCGCGGAAGGGCTGAATGCGGAGGAGGGCACCCTTCGTTGGAGTTCAAAGAGGCCGAGCACCTGACCAGCATCCGGCACGCAATTCGGGAAATATGCGCACGGTTCCCTGCGGAGTACTGGCGCGAGAAGGACTCCCGGCACGAGTTCCCGTGGGACTTCTACACCGCCTTGGCCAAGGGCGGCTGGGTCGGCATCGCCATCCCCGAGGAGTACGGCGGCGGCGGCGCCGGGATCACCGAGGCATCGGTCGTGCTGGAGGAGGTGGCCGCCTCCGGGGCCGCCATGAACGGCGCCAGCGCGATTCACCTGTCCATCTTCGGGATGAACCCGGTCGTTAAGTACGGCTCGGATCAGCAGCGCGCGAAGTACCTACCGCGGGTCGCCTCAGGTGAGCTGCACGTCGCCTTCGGGGTCACCGAGCCGGACGCGGGCACCGACACCACCTCCATCACCACCCGCGCCGTCCGCGACGGTGACCACTACGTCGTCACCGGGCAGAAGGTGTGGACGAGCAAGGCCGAGCAGAGCGACCGCGTGCTGCTGCTGGTCCGCACGACCCCGCGGGAGGAATGCCAGCGGCGCACCGGCGGCCTGACGCTGCTGTTCGCCGACCTGCACTCTCCCGGGGTGACGATCTCGCCGATCGACAAGATCGCCCGCAACGCCGTCGGGTCGTGCGAGGTGCGCTATGACGGCCTGCGGGTTCCGGTCACCGACCGGGTGGGCGAGGAGGGAACGGGATTCAAGTGCCTGCTCGACGGGCTCAACCCGGAGCGGATCCTCATCGCCGCCGAGGCCCTGGGCATCGGGAAGGTGGCCTTGCGGACGGCGGTCAAGTACGCCGGCGAGCGCGCCGTCTTCGGGCGGCCCATCGGCAAGAACCAGGGCATCGCGTTCCCGCTGGCCGAGGCGCACATGAAGCTGCACGCGGCCGAGCTGATCATCCGCGAGGCGTCCTGGCGCTACGACCAGGGCCTCAACTGCGGCGAGCAGGCCAACGCGGCCAAGTACCTCGCCGCCGAGGCGGCGTTCTATGCGGCGGACCGGGCCATGCAGACTCATGGCGGCTTCGGCTACGCGCGGGAGTACGACGTGGGCCGCTACTTCCTGGAGTCGCGGCTCATGCGGATAGCCCCGGTCCCCCAGGAGATGGTGCTGAACTACGTGGCCGAGCACGTCCTGCGCCTGCCACGCTCTTACTAGGGGAGCCGTGGCGTCCAAGATGTCGGTCCTGCTCGCCGAGGCGATCGCCGACGCGATCGTCAGCCGGGGCCTGCGGCCGGGCGACCGGCTGGCGACCGAGGCGGAGATGATCGCCGAGTACGAGGTGGGCCGGGCCACCGTGCGCGAGGCGCTGCGGATGCTGGAGGCGCAGGGCCTCATCGAGGTGCGCGTGGGCGCGGGCGGCGGCCCGTTCGTCGCCCGGCCCGACCCGCACGGGCTCGCCAGGATCTTGTCGTTGCAGCTGCGCATGTCCGATGCCACCCTCCGGGAGGTGCTCGACGCGCGGCTGATCGTCGAGCCGGCGCTGGCCGGCCAGGCGGCCCGCCGCCGCCGCGACGGCCACGTGGCGGCGCTGCGGGCGAATCAGCGCGAACTTGAAGCGGCGCCGCGGGGCAGCGCCGGGTTCCTGCGCGCCAACGAGGAGTTCCACGCGCTGATCGCGGACGCGAGCGGGAACCGGCCGCTGGCCGCGCTGTGGTCCGCGCTGGCCGCGATCGCCGACGGGCACGAGGCGGGGGTGCGCTACCCGCTAGCGGCCTTCGGCGCGATGATCGCCGCCCACCGGAAGATCACCGAGGCGATCGCCGCCGGGGACGCCGATGAGGCCATCCGGGCGACGACGGTTCACCTTGAGGCCACCCAGGCCTACGTCGCCCGCTACTACCCCAGCCTCATCGACAATCCGGTGACGCTGGTCTCCGGGGTGCCCTAACGCCGCGCGCGGCCGCGCTGCGCGCTCAGGGGCGGACTAGCAGCCGTGGCCTTCCCGCCACTGTCGCGGAAAAGGCCATGTCCGCCGGCCCGGAGCGGAAATGACGCTAGCTCATGGTGAGAACGAGCTTGCCGCCGACGTGGCCGCCCTCGCCAAGGGCGTGCGCCTCGGCGGCGCCGGCGAGCGGGAACGTGGCCGCGATGACCGGGCGCAGCGTTCCCGCTTCGACGAGCCCGGCGATCGCGTTCATCCCCGCGTGGTCGTGCTCGACGAGCATGAGCTCGGCGCGGACGCCGGCCTCGGCGGCCTGGGCGGGGATCTCGGGGGCGAACGGGAGAATCGAGACGAGCAGCCCGCCGGGCCGCAGCACGCGCAGCGACCGGGCCGAGTAGTCGCCGCTGATGGGATCCAGGACCACGTCGATGTCGGTGGCGGCCTCGGTGAAGTCGGTCACGGTGTAGTCGATCACCTCATCGGCGCCCAGGTCGCGGAGCATGGCGTGGTGCCCGGCGCTCGCGGTGCCGATGACGTGCGCGCCCTTTGCCTTGGCGATCTGGACGGCAAGGTGGCCCACTCCGCCGGCGGCCGCGTGGATCAAGACGCGCTGCCCGGCGCGCAGGCCCGCGGTGTCGTTCAGCGCCTGCCAGGCGGTCAGGGCCGCGAGCGGGAGCGCCCCGGCCCGAACGTGGTCAATGGCCGGCGGCTTGCGGGCGAACGCGCGAGCGGGCCCGGCGACGTACTCGGCGTGCGAGCCATGGCCGAACGGGTAGGGCAGCATGCCGAATACCTCATCGCCCGGCTTGAACAAGGTCACCCCGAACCCGGTCGCCTCGACGGTTCCGGAAACGTCCCAGCCGAGGACGAATGGCGGCGGGCCAAGGAAGATCGGATGAGCGCGGTGACCCCAGTCGCTGGGGTTCAGGCCGGCGGCGCGCACCCGGACCAGGACCTGGGACAGGCCCGGGCCCGGCTTGTCGATCTCGACTTCCCGCAATACTCCTGGCCCGCCCAGGGCTTCCTGGCGGATGGCGCGCATCGTTGTCTTAGTCATGCCCCCAGCCTGCCAACCCGGCCTCCCACCCGGGTGGCAGTAGCGCCCATCGTTATACGCGCGCGTGCCCGGAGGACCGCTTACCGGGCAGGCGGGGCCTGCGGGGCAGGTGCCGCTGCCGCGAGGAGGGCGGCGCGGGCCATCCCGACCAGCAGGTCGGCGATTACCGCGCCGTCGAGCTCGGTGTCCCCGAGCGCAGTGCCACCGAGCCCTGGGTGGCCGGCCACGGCGCTGCCCGGACTGCCCGGACTGCCCGCATCGCCCGGGCGGGCGGAATAGCCGAGGCTGTAGGGGGTGGAGTTGAGCAGGCCGATCGCGGCGTGGACGGCGACGCGCAGCCGGGCCTGGGAGGCGCCGGGCAGCAGCTCACTGACCACGCCGACCCATTCCTGAACGTAGAGGCGCTGCAGCCGGCGAACCTGGCGCCGGGCCGGCTCGGGCACGTTGCCCAGCTCCCGGCCATGGACGGTGATCAGGGCGGGCTGGCGCAGCGAGAACTCGACGTGCCAGCGCAGCAGCGCCTCCAGCGCGCCGGCGGCGTCCGGCGCGGCCTCCACGCGCCGCGCGCCCTCGTCGCGCAGGCGCACGCTGATGCGCAGCAGCATCTGCGCCAGGACGTCCTCCTTGCCGACGAAGTGCCGGTAGATGCCGGGACCGGTCATGCCGACGGCCGCGCCGATGTCGTCGATCGTCACCCCGTGGTAGCCCCGCTCGGCGAACAGCCGCGCGGCGGCATCGAGGATCTCCTCGCGCCGAGCCTCGCTCCGGGCGCGCGAGCGCCCGGAGCCAGCGCCGGCCACTACCCCGTCAGACATCAGCCTCCTCCGCCAACTCCAGTCTAGACCGCAAACGTTAGTCTGCGTTAACCTGATTAGGCGATATCTGCCGTGAAAAGTTAGTGAGTGATAACTGCGACGGACGGGGATCGAGGGGATGATGGGTACGGGCGGAAAGGCGAGGCCTGACGACGGCGAGGCGGGTTGCGCCACGGATGATGAGGGCTGACCGCGGCGGGGCCGTGGGGTGACGAGTTGGAAGCCAGGGCCGGAGGACTGATGCGGGTACGGATGCCAGGCAGGTCTACGTCATGAGCGCGCCCGGCGCCGCCGCCGCGCGGGCACCGCGGCTGCGCAGCCAGGCGGACCCGGCGAGCGACGGCTACGCGCGCAACTTCGCGGTGAACGCGGCGCTCGCCGACGAGCTGCGCGAAAAGCTGGAAACCGCCAGCCTCGGCGGCCCCGACACCGCTCGCAAGCGGCACGCCGAGCGCGGCAAGCTGCTCCCCCGCGACCGGGTGGACACGCTCCTCGACCAGGGCTCGCCATTCCTGGAGCTCAGCCCGCTGGCCGCCAACGGCATGTACGACGGGGAGGCCCCGGCGGCCGGCATCATCACCGGCGTCGGCCGGGTAAGCGGGCGCGAGTGCGTGATCGTCGCCAACGACGCGACGGTCAAGGGCGGCACGTATTACCCGGTGACGGTCAAGAAGCACCTGCGCGCCCAGGAAGTGGCGCT
>JAICUO010001000.1 GCA_025935815.1 Streptosporangiaceae bacterium | reverse complement strand
TACGGCGCCTATGTGCTGCTGCACATCGGGTATGTCGTGCTTCCCCTGTGGATGGGCATCGACAAGTTCGTCAAGGTCCTCAACCCGGACTGGCCGCATTACCTGGCCCCGTGGGTCGTGAACCTGATCCCGTTCTCCGCCCAGACCGCCATGTATGTCGTAGGGGCGATCGAGATCCTGGCCGCTGTCCTGGTGGCGCTCAAGCCCCGCTACGCCAGCTACGTCGTCGCGCTCTGGCTCGCGGGCATCATCATTAACCTGCTGACGTACCCGGGCTTCTACGACATCGCCCTGCGAGACTTCGGGCTCCTGGTCGGTGCGCTCGCCCTGGCTCGCCTCGCCTGGACCTTCGACCGCCCCTGGACCGGGCGTGGTCACCCCCGGGCCGCGCAGCACTGAGGGAAAGATGGCGGCCGTCGTTCCGCAACGGCCAGGGATCGCGACGCTTGCCACGACCACGGTGGCGGAGTTCATGACCACGGCAGCAGGGCGTTGGCGCGTTATTGCAACTGGTAACCCGTCGTATCACCCGGGCTGTGCCGATGCCGGCGGTACCACCCGAGGTCATGCCAGGTAACCTCGACGGCTACCCGCGCCTGTATGCGCGGCCGCGCTCGGCGCGGTCACCCGGCGGGCTAATGGTAGTGAGCGACCCTCATACCGCAAAGGATCGCGGGCTTCGCCGCGACTGGGTGATCAGCGGCTGACGTGGCAGCGAGGAGGTGCCCGCTGAGGGGTGGCCTCCTCGCTGTGCCAGCCTCCGGGTTGACGGGACCTGGGAGGCTGCGATGGCCAGCTGAGGTTGCCCCGCTTTGACGGACAGGTGATCATGCCCCGGTTTACCGGAGTGGCTCGTGAGGAGTGGCCTGGCCGCCGTCCTGCCGGGCCGGCGCGTCGACCAACCGGGACCCCGCACCGCTGGCTACCCCGGCGGCTTCCGCCGCGCTGGGGCGCGGCCGGCCGGCTGGGCGGGTGGCTCGCGGGCGGGGGCGGGGGAAATCGGGCACTCCACCGCCTTGTGGCGCGAGACCGTTATCGGCTGGCCGTGGTGTGTGGTCGCAAGTGGCTCCCCGTGCAGTAGGCGGTAGGTGGCATGGTCGCGGCCGATCGTGACCTCGATGCAGCGACGCCGGTAGCTGAGCCGGAACGTGAGCCTCGCGATGCGTCCCGGCAGCCGCGGGGCGAAGGCGAGCGTTCCGTCGTGGTCCCGCATCCCGCCGAACCCGGCGACGGCTGCGATCCAGGCTCCCGCCAGCGAAGCAATGTGCAGGCCGTCGCGGGTGTTGCGCTCCCTGTCTTCCAGGTCGATAAGCGCCGCCTCGGCGAAGTAGTCATAGGCCAGTTCCAGGTGCCCGACCTCGGCGGCGATTACCGCCTGGGTGCACGCCGACAGCGAGGAGTCCCGGACGGTGATTGGTTCGTAGTAGCCGAAGTTCCTGGCCTTCTGCCCGCAGGTGAACGCGTCGCCGCGCAGGTGCATCGCGAGCACGAGGTCGGCCTGCTTGACGACCTGTTTCCGGTAGAGCTGGAAGTAGGGGAAGTGCAGCATCAGCGGGTACTGGTCCGTGCTTGTGTGCGAGAAGTCCC
>JAICUO010000747.1 GCA_025935815.1 Streptosporangiaceae bacterium | reverse complement strand
TGGTCGAGGATGCCGTTGACCCGGATCTCGTAACGCAAGTTCAAGCCTCTGTACCGTTCTTCGGATTGGTTCGTGGATCTGCACGCTACGAACGCGGGACGAGCTTGGCGTCACCCGAAGGTGCCCATGTGGGGTGGAATTTCTGCCGCGGCGGTGCCGGCACGATGGTGCCGCGCGGTCGATCCCGGACTGCCGTGCGGGAGGCTCAGGACTAGGATTGACGGCGGCAGCGTGGCAAGATCGCTGGAGGTGCCGATCGTGCACGTACCGATGGATGAGCCGGCCGCCGGGGCCGCAACGTCGGAGCGCGATGTCCTGCTGGCCACCAAGCTGAACGTGCCCGGGTTGCGGCCGGATCTGGTGCCGCGCCCGCGACTGGCGCAGCGGCTCGACGAGGGCACGGAACGAGGACTTGTGCTGGCCTGCGCGCCGGCCGGATACGGCAAGACGGTCTTACTGGCCGAGTGGGTACGGCGCAGCCAGCATCCAGTGGCCTGGCTGTCACTGGATGCTGGCGACAACGATCCGGCCAGGTTCTGGCGGCATGCGGTGGCCGCATTGGACCGGGTGCGGCCGGGAATCAGCGAGCGGATGAGTCCGCTGCTCGGGCCGCCTCCCCCACCGTCGTTCGAGCCACTGGTGACGGCCCTGATCAACGAGATAGCCGGGCAGTCTGACACAGCTGAGTCGCTGCTGCTGGTCCTCGACGACTATCACGTGATCAGCTCGCAGCTGGTGCACGGGTCGCTTGGGTTCCTGCTTGAGCACCGGCCGACGGCGCTGCACCTGGCTCTGACAAGCCGCAGCGACCCGCCGTTGGCGCTGGCGCGGCTGCGGGCCCGGGGCCAGCTGACCGAGCTGCGCGCGTCGGAATTGCGGTTCACCGCCGGGGAGGCGGCGGCGTTGCTGCGGCAGGTAGCGGGAGCCCCCGACGGGGCGCGGCCCGATGCGCCGCTGCCCGACGCGGTCGCCGAGGCGCTGGCCGCGCGGACTGAGGGCTGGGCGGCCGGGCTGCAGCTGGCTGGCCTGTCGCTGCGCGGACGCAACGACGTCGACAGCTTCCTCGCGGCGTTCACCGGCAGCCACCGTTATGTGCTGGACTACCTGACCGAGGAGGTACTGGAGCGGCAACCTGACCGAGTGCGTGAGTTTTTGCTGGAAACCTCGGTGCTGGAGCGGTTGTCGGGCGACGTGTGTGACGCGGTCACCGGCCGGCCTGGCAGCCAGCTGCTGCTGGAGCAGGTCGACCGGGCGGGTTTGTTCGTGGTGCCGCTGGATGAGGTGCGAGGCTGGTGGCGCTATCACCACCTGTTCGCCGACCTGCTGCGCGCCCGGTTGCAGCAGGAACATCCTGGCCGGGCTTTGGAACTGCACCGTCACGCGGCAACCTGGTATGCGGAGCGTGGGCTGGCTGATGACGCGATCCGGCACGCGGTCGCCGCCCGGGAAACGGTCTGGGCCGCCCGTCTGATCGAGCGGCACTTTGACGCGATCTTTCAGCAAGGTGAAAGCGCGACGATTCAGCGGTGGCTCTCGGCGCTGCCCGAGGACGTGGCCCGGTCCGGCCCGCGGCTGCTGCTCGCGCGGGCGTGGATGGCGCTCGTCGGCGGCGATGTGGAAGCGGCCGCGGCGCCGATGGATGCGGCCGAACGCGCGTTCGCCGATGCTGCCAACGAGCCGTTCGAACCTTCCGTGGGCCGGGGGGCGAGCCTGCTTGCGAACGTTGCCGCGGCGATCGCACTCGGGCGCGCCTATCTCGCCGTGCTCCACGGCGATGCCGAGCAGGCAGCCGCCTCCGCGTCGCGAGCCCTGGCCGCGCTCGGCGAGGGAGACCGGGTGTTGCACTCGGTTGGCTTGTGGATGCTGGCGATAGCCGATTGGGTGAGCGGTCAGCTCGAACACGCGGAACGCGGCTTCGCCGCCGGCGTCGCCGGGTGGCGTGCAGCCGGCCAGCCTGCCTTGGCCGCATGGGCGTGCTACGACCTCGGCCGGGTGCAACGTGCCCAGGGCCGCCTGGACTCGGCACGCGCCAGCTACCAACTGGCGCTTGAGATCACTGCGCCGTCGGGCCGGGCGAGGATGCCCGCTGCTGGTATCGGGTATGTGGGCCTGGCCGAGGTCGCTTACCAGCGGGGCGAGCTCGATGACGCGCACCGGCTGGTCACCGAGGGCATCCCGTTGTGCCGGCAGCTGAACTGGACCCAGCCGCTGGCGGCCGGCCTGGTGACGCTGGCCTGGATCGCGCAGGCCAACGGTGATCCGGCCGGCGCCCGGGAGGCGATGGCTGAGGCCGTACGGATCGCGCCCGACCCAACGATTGCCGGCCTGTTCAACCCGGTTCCGGTGCAGCGGGTGCGGTTGCGGCTGGCCCAAGGCGACCTTGCCGCAGCCGCCCGCTGGACGCAGGAGAACCGCCTGGACGAGGATGACGAGCCGACCTACGGCAGGGAGCAGGAACACTTGGTGCTGGCGCGGGTCCTGCTGGCCCAAGGCCGGCCGGACCCGGCGGTGGCGCTGCTGGACCGGCAGGCCGCCGCAGCGGCTACGCACAACCGGGTCGGCAGCCTGATCGGCATCGGCGCGCTGCGGGCGCTGGCGCTGGCCGCCAGAGGCGATGCGAACCGCGCCGTGGACGCACTGGCCGAAGCACTCACTCTGGCCTGCCCGCAGGGCGTTGTCCGGCTCTTCGCCGACGAAGGACCGCCGATGGCCGCGCTGCTGGCCCGGCTGATCGCAGCCCAGCGGTCCGGTGGGGCGGCGGCAGAGATCCCGCTAAGCTGCCTGACCCGGCTGCAGCGCGCGCTCGGTGGACTTGGCGCGCAGGACATCGTCCCGAACACCAGGCGTGGCCGCGTCGCAGTGGTGCCAGGCCTGGTCGAGCAGCTGACCAGCCGCGAGCTGGAGGTGCTGGAGATGTTGGCCGCAGGTAGGTCGAACCAGACCATCGCGAGCCAGCTCGTGGTCACCCTCGACACCGTCAAGAAGCACGTCAGCCACGTCCTGGCCAAGCTCGGCGCGGCCAACCGCACCGCGGCTGTCACCCGCGCACGCGAACTCGGTCTGATCCCCTGAGCAGGACCGACACCGCCGAGCGCTCCCACCTGGACACGCACGTACCACCGTCGTCCGGGACAGAGACCCTCCAATCCCGAACGGCACCGACTGCTACGGTCCCGCGCCAGGCGCCACACGAATGTCTCCTGCACGGCTGACCGCACCTTGGTGCCACACGCCGCCCACGCAAGATTCCACCAGGCATGTCCACTTCCAGGTGACGACCGCCGCGGGCGCCCCACATACCGTCACCGAATGACTTTGCCGCCCGCGTGGGGCAGGGCGCGACCACCTGGTTCGCCAGTCGCGCTCGGCAGTGCGCTTGACATGGAAGGAGTGCAGCCTGATGACTACGGCCCATCATGAGTGATGAGCACATCCGGACCGGTTATCCCTCATACCCGCAGGAGCGCATCAACGCCGCCGTCACCACCTACCTGGTCTACCTGTCCGTCGTCGGAGCGCGCTCGGCGTCATCTGCTGGACCTAGACGATATGGGCCATCAAGGCAGGCAAGCGGTGGGCCCGCGGGGCCGCGACCGCGATGTTCGCGC
>JAICUO010000787.1 GCA_025935815.1 Streptosporangiaceae bacterium | reverse complement strand
GTCGGCGGGCAGGTCGGTCATCCCGCACGAGTGGATCATCCGCACGACGACCCGGGCCACGTCGGCCGGGAACCGCGACAGGTCGGCCTCGGCGCGGATGGTGGCGAAGGAGCGGCGGTAGATCTCCGCGCCGTCGCGGACGTAGTCAAACTCTGGCAATCTGGTATCCCTCGCTGCTCGCGGTCACGTCGATCTCGGTCGCGGCGGGCCGCCCGCAATGCCGGGCGCAGCCGCTGAGGTGCACGATCCGCCCCGGCCAGCGGCGTGCGAAGGAGGCGGCGTCGGCTTGCACGTCGGCCAGGGCGCTGGCGCAGCCGGGCTGCCCGGCGCACGCGGTGACGCGCAGCCATGGCGACCGCGCGTCCACCCCGAAGCCGAGGTCGGCCGCCGCGCGCAGCGTCGCCGGCGGGTCGGCGAGGTCGGGCAAGACCACGCCGCGCCACGGCGTAATCCGCGCGGGGCGCCCGCGTACCTGGTCCGCGAGCCAGTCAAGCTGGGCGGCGGCGAGCCGGCCAAGCGGGGCCAGGAGCACCCCATGGCGCCCGATGATGCCGACGGGGCGAGTCGCAGCTGGGGCTGAGGTAGCGGCCGGGACGGGGATGGCGGGCACCAGGTCGAGCTGCCGCGCGACGGTGGCGCGGATCCGGTCCGCGCCGCCGGGCAGGTCGGCGATCCGCCAGGCGGCCGAACCGTGCGCGGCCCGGTCATCGAGGAACGCCTCAGCGAACGCGAGCATCAAGGTCACGACGGCGGGTGCGGTGACGGCCAGGCCGTTGACGGAGGCGGCGCCGGCCTGGAGGGTGGCGACGATGTCGGCGCCGAGGCGGGCGACGTCGCCGCGGCCATCGTCGATGGCGAACAGGAACCGGCCGGACAGCTGGGCCAGCCGGGGCCGCGCGCATAGTCCCGCGTCCAGCGCCGCGACGACCGGGGTCAGGCCGGGGCCGCCGTCCAGGCCGGCCAGCGGGGAGGCGAGGATGTTGCGCACCCGGTCGTGGTCCAGGGACGGGAGCAGGCCCGCGGCCGCGAGCCCGGCGGTCAGGGGGGCGGCGGCGCCGGCGGGCAGGGCGCGCAGCTGGACGTTGGCCCGGGAGGTCAGCTCGGCGCGGCCGTCGCCCATTTCGGCCGCCAGCCGCGCGAGTGCCCGCAGCTGCCCGGCCGTGATGAGCCCGCCGGGCAGCCGCACGCGCGCCAGGTACCCGTCGGCCGCCTCCGCCAGGCGAAGGATTCCAGGGCAGCGGTCACCTGGTGATCGTTGGGAGGAAAGGCTCCGGGCGGGCGGGCTTGGCAGGGGCACGGGCGGATTGTATGCCAGCGCCCGGCACCCGGCCGGACGGAGTATCCCAGCGCGCCGTCAGGTTGACGGGCGTCGCCAGGCGCGGATAGCGTCCACACTGCGTGACGGCCCGCGGAAGCTGGTGAAAATCCAGCACGGTCGCGCCACTGTGAGCCAGCTTGGTGCCTGCCTTAAGACGCCGGGCCGGCGAAGTCAGGTACCGTGCCGTCGCGACGCCCGGTTAGCAGGGACGCACGATCCTGACGGAGGCTCACGGCACCATGATCGTCTTGCTGTCCACCTCAGACACCGACTTGCTGTCGGCCCGGGCAAGCGGGACCGGGTACCGGCTCGGCAACCCGGCCCGCGTCACCGCCGGGGACGTTCCGGCGCTGCTGGACGGGGCGGCCGTCGTCGTGGTGCGCATCCTCGGCGGGCGGCGGGCCTGGGAGGAAGGGCTGGACGCGGTACTCGCGTCCGGGGTGCCCGCGGTCGTCCTCGGCGGAGAACAGGCGCCCGACGCCGAGCTCATGGAGCTGTCCACCGTGGCGGCCGGGATCGTCGCCGAGGCGCACGCCTACCTCGCCCACGGCGGCCCGGGGAACCTGCGGCAGCTGGCCCGGTTCCTGTCTGACGCGATCACGCTGACCGGCGTGGGATTCGAGCCGCCCGCGGCGATGCCGATGTGGGGCGGGCTAGAGCGCCCGGCTCGCAGTGTTCCGGCCGGCGTTCCGGCGGGCAGCGTTCCGGCGGGCACTGTGCCCGCGGACGCGGGACCGGTGCCGACCGTGGCGATCTTGTACTACCGGGCCCATCACGTGGCCGGCAACACCGGGTTCGTGCACGCGCTGGCCGACGCGGTGGAGGCGGCCGGCGGGCGGGCGCTGCCGGTGTTCTGCTCGTCGCTGCGGACGGCGCCGCCGGAGCTGACCGCCGCGCTGGGCGCCGCCGACGCGGTCGTGGTGACCGTCCTGGCGGCGGGCGGCCTGGTGCCCGCCGCGGTCGGCGCCGGCGGGGCCGACGAGGAGTGGGACGTGGGCGCGCTGGCGAGCCTGGACGTGCCGATCCTGCAGGGCCTGTGCCTGACCTCCTCCCGCGCCCAGTGGGCGGGCAGCGACGAGGGGCTGACCCCGCTGGACGCGGCCACCCAGGTGGCGATCCCCGAGTTCGACGGGCGGCTGATCACCGTCCCGTTCTCGTTCAAGGAAGTCGGACCGGACGGCCTGACCAGCTACGTCGCCGACCCCGAGCGCACCGCGCGGGTGGCGGGCATCGCGGT
The DNA here is from genome assembly GCA_025935815.1 of Streptosporangiaceae bacterium. Lineage (GTDB taxonomy): Bacteria > Actinomycetota > Actinomycetes > Streptosporangiales > Streptosporangiaceae > Trebonia. Next base: position 796 of record JAICUO010000787.1, on the reverse strand, counting down.
GCGGCACGCGATGCTGCGGCACGTGCCGGCGGGGGAGCGGCGGGTGGCGCTCATGCTGTCGGCGTATCCGACCAAGCACGCCCGCATCGGCAACGCGGTCGGCCTGGACACGCCGGAGTCGGTGCTCGCGTTGCTGGCCGCGATGCGCCAGGCCGGCTACGACATCGGCGGTGCGGAGCTCCCCGGGATGGCGAGCGGGCAAGCCGATGAGCTCATGCACGCGATCATCGCGGCCGGCGGGCAGGACGAAGACTGGCTGACGGCCGAGCAGCTCGCGGGCAACCCGGTGCGGATCAGCGCCGCCCGCTACCGGGAGTGGTTCGCCGCGCTTGACCCCCGGCTGCGGGAGGCGGTGACCGGGCACTGGGGCGACCCGCCGGGATCGCTGTTCGTGGACCGGAGCCGGGACCCCGGCGGCGAGATCGTGCTGGCGGCGCTGCGCGCGGGCAACGTGGTGGTGATGGTGCAGCCGCCGCGCGGGTTCGGGGCCAACCCGGTCGCGATCTACCACGACCCGGACCTGCCGCCGACCCACCACTACCTCGCCGCCTATCACTGGCTGCGGGAGGAGTTCGCGGCGCACGCCGTCGTGCACGTCGGCAAGCACGGCAACCTGGACTGGCTGCCCGGCAAGACCGCGGCGATGTCCGCGTCCTGCGGGCCGGACGCGGCGCTGGGCGACCTGCCGCTGATTTACCCGTTCCTGGTGAACGACCCGGGCGAGGGCACGCAGGCCAAGCGGCGCGCGCACGCCACGATCATCGACCACCTGGTGCCGCCGATGGCCCGGGCGGAG
>JAICUO010000602.1 GCA_025935815.1 Streptosporangiaceae bacterium | reverse complement strand
GCACCCCGCGCAGGGCGGCGGTACGGGAGGAGACGTACATGAATTGCAGCAGGGCGCGGGCGTAGGGCTCCATCGAGCCGGAGATGTCGCACAGCACGACCAGCCGCCGCGGCCGGGAGCGGACCGCGCGCCGGGCGATCTGCACCGGCTCCCCGCCGGTCCGCCGGGCCAGGCGCAGCGTGCGGCGCCTGTCCAGCCGGACGCCGTCCTTGCGCGGCCGGTACCTGCGGGTCCGGCGCGGCGGCACGGCGATCACCAGTTCCCGCATCAGCGTGGCCAGCTGGCTCAGCTCCGCGTCGGACAGCGAGTTGAAGTCCTGCTGGCGCAGCCGCTCGGCGGCCGACGCGACCCGGCGCACCACCGGGACCTCGGCAAGGTCCTCGGAATCCCCGGAGTCGCCGGCCTCGCCGGCCGGTTCCTCCACCGGGACAGGGACATCGCGCTGGATGGCTGGCGCGGCCGCGGAGTGGGCCGGATCACGGTTCGCCTCATCCCCCGGCGCGGCGCTGTCAGCGTCAATTGACATCCCCGGCTGGGGCGCCACCAGCGGCGGGCGGCGCGGCATCGTGCCCGGGTAGAACAGCTCCGCGAAGACCCGCTCGAACGCCTCGATCTGGCTGGGATCGGCGACCATGGTCGCCAGCGCGCACGCGTGCAGTTCGGTCAAGGTGCTGGCGCCCATGACCACGAGCGCGCGGCCGAGCCGTTCGCACCGGTCCGGCCCCGCGGGAATCCCGGCCGAGCGCAGCGCCAGCCCCAAGACGGTCGCCAGCGCCGCGTAGTCAGGCTCGGTGTCCATCACCCACGACCGCGGCCAGGCCCGCTTCGCGCACCGCCTGCTCGTCTTCGGGGTACTTGACCACGACGCTCAGGGTGCGCTCGGCGGCGCCGGCGGTCAGCCCCTCGGCTCCGATCACGGTCAGCGCCCCGGCCCAGGTGATCGCCTCGGAGATGCCCGGCGGCTTGGTCAGCTCAAGCCCGCGCAGCCGGGAGGTGGCGGCGGCGATCTCGCCCGCGAGGCCCGCGGACGAGCCCGGGACCCGGCGCCGGATGATCGCCGCGACCCGACCGGTGTCCGGGTAGCCGATCCAGTGGTACAGGCAGCGCCGTTTGAGGGCGTCATGCAGGTCACGGGTCCGGTTGGAGGTCAAGATCGCGATCGGCGGGAACGTGGCCTTCCGGGTGCCCAGCTCCGGGATCGTCACCGCCGACTCGGCCAGCAGCTCGAACAGGAACGCCTCGAACTCGTCGTCGGCCCGGTCCACCTCGTCGATGAGCAGCACCGCGGGGCGCGGGCCGGGATGGTCAAGCGCGGTCAGCAGCGGGCGGGCGAGCAGGTAATCCTCGCTGAAAAGGTCGCTGTCGGCTAGGTGCTGGTGCTCGGCCTCAGCGAGCCGGATCGCCAGCAGCTGCCGGGGGTAGTTCCACTCATAAAGCGCCTCGGCGGCGGCGATGCCCTCATAGCACTGCAGCCGGACCATCACCGTGTCCAGCGCCGCGGCCAGCGCCTTCGCCGCCTCAGTCTTGCCGACGCCTGGCTCACCCTCGAGCAGGATCGGCTGCCCCATCCGCACGGCCAGGAACAGGGCCGCCGCGAGCTGCTCCCCAGCCAGGTAACCGGTCTTGCCCAGGGCCGCCGTCAGGGCGGCGACGTCCGGGAACCGCTCGCTGAGATCATCGGGGAATTCGCTGCTCACAACGCACGAGTCTATCTCCCGCCCTCAACGGCACCCACATCACCGGACATTCACGACAAACCGCCGATCGCCACTGACCTATCGCATCTGGCTCAAGCCCGGCGCCAAGGTCACGGTGCGGTACCTGCGCGGCGGCGGCGGCAGCACCGAGGTGACGCTGGGCAGCCTGAAGAGTTAGGGAAACGACGCGGCGAGGCCCCCGCCCGGGGCTGCCGGCGGGGGCCTCGCCGCGCGGGGCGGGAATCCTATGAGGCCGCCCCAGCCTGGTGGCCAGCGTCGCTGATCTGCTCGATCGCGGGGGCGCCGTGGAACATGACCGCGCCGGGGCGCTCGCGGCGGATCCGGGCGAATCCGAACAGCCCGCCCAGGAAGCTAACGGTGCCGAGGCCGAACATCGCCAGCGAGATGATGTAGGTGATCTGGGAGACCTTCCACCAGCCGTAGGCGTTCAGCAGCATGGAGCGCAGGGACTCGCCCTTGAAGACGGTGGCGACCTGGCCTTGCAGCTTGGCGTTGCCCGGCTGCGCCATCGCCTGAGTGGACAGCTGAGCGTAGGTCTTGCCGCCGGTCATGTTGGCGATGTGCACCCCGATAAAGTGGTCAGCGTACGCCTCGGCCTGCTGGCCGGTGATGAGTTGCTGGCCCGCGTACTGCGACACGCTGGGGATCATGCTCGGGGTGATCTCGCCCCCGACCTGCGGGTGAGCGAAGGCCGCGGCGGGCGGGAAGGTGATCTGCTGGGCCGCGAGCTGGCCCTGGACGGTGTTGTGGACGTAGGCCGATCCCCACAGCAGCAGCCCTCCTATCGCAAGGAGGACAACGCCGAGTGAGGCTCCGCCCCAGCCGAGGATCTTGTCGAAAGTAGTGCGGCGCATTGTGCCCATCTCCTGAAGTTCCGCGCTTCTCGGTTGCAGGAAGAGCATCCGCCGCGAGGGGCGCCCGTCGGCATGGCGCAATAGCCCGGGTTCCGGGGACTAACGTCACCCGGATTGGTTAACGGGGGCGGTTACCGGCCGCCGATGTCCTCGCTCCAGACCTGCGGGAAGCGTTCCTGGAACTCCCGCATCGCCGCGACGCAGCCGGCGTCGTCGAGCAGCACGACCTCGACGCCCCGGGAGCGCAGGAAGCCCAGGTCGCCCGCGAAGGTGCGGGCCTCGCCGACCACGACCCTGGGGATCTGGAACAGCAATATCGCGCCGGTGCACATCTGGCACGGGGACAAGGTGGTGTAGAGCGTGGTGGTGAGGTAGTCCGCCCGGCGCCCGGCGTCGCGCAGGGCGGAGATCTCGCCGTGCGCCACCGGGTCGCCTTGCTGGACGCGCTCGTTGTGCCCCTTGCCGAGCACGGTCGCCCCCTCGGCGAGGACCGCCCCGACCGGGACGCCGCCGGCCTCCAGGCCCTCGCGCGCCTGGGCCAGGGCCAGGGCCATCAGTTCCCGGTCGAGCTGCTCATCTACGGTCATGACCGCCTACGTTATCGCCTTTGCCCGCGGAGGGGCTCCTGCTACCGTTGCGGCTCGTGGCTGGACGTGGTACCACGGCGACGATCGCCCTGGAGCGGGCGAAGATCCCGTTCACCTTGCACGAGTACTCGCACGATCCGCGCGCCTCCTCCTATGGCATGGAGGCGAGTGAGGCGCTGGGCATCGCGCCCGAACGGATGTTCAAGACGCTGGTCGCCGCGGTCGACGGGTCGGCCCTCGCCGTCGGGGTGGTCCCGGTGGACCGCCAGCTGGACCTCAAGCGGCTGGCGGCGGCGGTGGGCGGCAAGAAGGCCGTGATGGCGGAGGTCACGGTGGCCGAGCGGGCCACGGGGTACGTGGCGGGCGGGATCTCGCCGGTCGGGCAGAAGAAGCGTCTGCCGGTCGTGGTGGACGCCTCGGCGATGGGGCTCGCCACGATGTTCTGCAGCGCGGGGCGGCGCGGGCTGGAGATCGAGCTGGCCCCGGCCGACCTGATCCGGGCGGTGGGCGCTTCGGTGGCGGCGATCGCCAGCTGACCGGGCCTAGGACTGCCCGGCGGCGTCGGCGTTCGCCTTGCTGTCGGCCGTGGTCTCGACACTGGCCTCGGCCTCCGGGGCGTCCTGGGCGACGGCGCCGGGTTCCGCCTCGCTGGCGTGCTCGGCATCGGTCGCGTGCTCGGCATCGGTCGCGTCCAGGTCCGCTTCGTCCACAGCGGCGGCGGCGGGAGCGTCGGGGGCGGGCCGCGGCGCGCGGACCACGGACTCGCGGTTGTCCCGGCGCTGCGCGAGCACGAACCAGGCCAGGCCGCCGACCGTCCCGATGATCGCGATGTACATGTTGAGGCGCAGGCCCAGGAAGTGCTCGGAAGAGTCGATCCGGACCGCCTCCTCGAAGATCCGGAACGCGGAGTAGCCGGCCACGTAGAGCGCGAACAGGCTCCAGTTCTTGACCGTGGCGTGGTGGCCGAGCCAGACCAGCAACGCCGCCAGGGCCAGGTCCCAGATCAGCTCGTACAGGAATGTCGGCTGGAAGGTGGCGAACAGCTCGTAGCCGGGCGGCCGGTACCCGGGCGGGACCTGCAGCGCCCACGGCAGCGTGGTCGGCTTGCCGAAGAGCTCCTTGTTGAAGTAGTTGCCGAGCCGGCCGACGCCCTGCGCGACAAGCAGGGCGGGCGCGATCGCGTTGGCGAACGGCCCCACGGTCAGGCCCTGCCGGCGCAGCCGCCACGCGCCCACGAGCGTGGCCAGCGCCACCCCGCCCCAGATGCCGAGGCCGCCGGACCACACCGCGAGGGGCCCGTACCACACGTGCGGGATATCCTGGGGAGTCGTGATGTCGAAGTAGATGCGGCCGCCGATGATCCCGGCCGGCACCACCCACAGCGCGAGGTCGTTGACCACGTCCGGGTCACCGCCCATGGCGCGCCAGCGGTGGCGCGTGATCAGGACCGCGAGGGTGATCCCGATGATGTAGCCCAGCGCGTAAAAGTGGATCAGCAGCGGGCCGAGGTGGAAGCCGCTGATCGAAGGGCTGGGGATGAACTGCGGGAGGGCGCCCGTGGCGTGCACCATGCAGCAGAGATTACCCGCCGGGCCGAGTT
>JAICUO010000321.1 GCA_025935815.1 Streptosporangiaceae bacterium | reverse complement strand
GTTACTTTGTTCGCCCTCTGTGGGTTGCAACGGCGGGTTGACCCCTCTCCCCATGGGGTCGCGGGGGGCTTCGGGGGGCCCTTTTTGGGCCCCCCCGACCGCCGTGGGACGATGGCCGGCCACAGCCCAGGTCGTGCGGCTGCCGCCAGGCTGACCAGCTATTGGTCCGCCAGCCGGACGAGGCAGGCGGCAGGGGCGTCCGGCAGCGCGACCGACAGGGTGCCACTGCGCCGGTCCCAGCTCACGCCAGGCCCACTCGCCCGGGGGTAAATCACTTCCGGGCGGAGGGCCTGCCCCCGCAGGTGACCAACCGGCAGTGTGCAATCGGCTTGATCCCCGCTCCCCTGGCTGGTCACGCCCCCCGCCCCGTGACCGCGGCGCCAAGCCAGGACGTACGTGACCGAGGCAGCCCGCATTCCCAGCGCTAGCCAGGAGTCCGTCCATCCCGGCAGGCCTAGCGGCCAGAACGGCACAGCCGTGGGCAAGTCGGTACGGACCTGCTTGTAAACGTCCACCGCGTCGCTTACCAACTGCCGCTGGGCGCTGCTCATCTGATCGATGTGGCCGGACAGGTGAACGCGGCCGAGCAGCGCGCCGCAGAGCGTGAAGATGATCTCCCGGTCGCTGAACCCCGGCTGGGGATAGGCCCAGCTCGCAGCCTGCTCGGGGGTGACCGCAGCTGGAGCCGCCGCCGTGATCGGCGGGTACCGGAGGAAGTCCTGCTGGTCGCTTGTCGACTGCAGCTGGAGGCGGCGCAGCAGCGCGTAGTCGGTCCGCATGCCGCCCGATGCGCAGTTCTCAATGACGAGCCCTGGATGCCGGTCAAGGACCGTGTCGAGCCACTCAAGGTGCGCGCGGTTATGGGCTAGCAGCCCGGCGCCGGCGCTCAGCCCGCCGGCGTCAGTGCCCGGACCGCCGTTGATGTTGTAATCGAGCTTCAGGTAGCCGGCTCCCAGGTCCTCGACCACGAAGTCGATCACCTCGTCGAGGTGCTTAACGGCGGCCGGGTGCCGCAGGTCGAGGTGGTAACGCCCGTTCTCAACGACCCGCTGCCCTCGCCGGATGAAGAATGCATCGGGAGGCAGCTGCGAGGCCACCGGGCTGCGCACGCCAACGACCTCGGGCTCAAGCCACAGCCCGGGTGTCATCCCGGCAGCGCGGATACGCTCTATCACCCCGGTGAGACCGCCGGGGAACCTGGCATCCGACGGTTTCCACGCGCCGACGGTGTCCCACCAGCTCTTCCCAGGGTCGGTGTACCAGCCGGCGTCAATGACGAAGTACTCGGCACCGACCGCGGCAGCCGCCGTGATGAGCGGGAGCAGCCGCTCTGTCGAAGGGTCGCCCATCAGCGTGTTCATATAGTCGTTGAAGATCACCGGGAGGCGCCCGTGATCGGCGTGCGGCCTCCGGATGGCGCGCCGGTACCTGGTCAGCCGCGCCAGCGCGTCGTCGAGGCCCTGTCCGCTGACCGCGATCGCGGCGGGCACCGTGGTGAACGCCTCGCCCGGGGCGAGCGTGACATGCCAGTGGTGCTCGGTATCGGTCGGCCCGAGGAGCGCGAAGTAGGCACCGCCACGCGCGCCGGGCTCGGTCAGGTGCCCCACGGCGTCGGTGCCCTCAACCCCTGCCTGGCGGCGCACGTACTCCCCTGCTTGCCAGTGCCAGGCGCCGTTGTGCTCGATCTGCCAGGCCCAGGTGTGGCCGGTGGCGCGGTTACTGACCGCGCCCATCGGCAGGTATCCGCCCGAAGACCAGGTGCCGGTGCTGGTGATGCCGAACCGGCCCCGCGGGTCGCCGCCGTGCGCGTCCCTGCTCAAGTCGGGAAGGACGTCGCGGAGCGGGCGGCGCTGCCAGCGGCCTTCCGCCAGCCAGTCATTCTCACTCCACAGCAAGTCGAGGTCAGCGAGGCTGCCGGGCCCGCCATCGCCGGGCAGGGCGCCGCACAGGAACGAGGTCACCGACTCGACCACGACCGGTGCCGGACCGCGGTTCGTCAGGCGCACCCAGGACCGGACGATGCCCTGGTCCTTGAGGCAGCGGAGGAAGGCCTCCGCCCGCAGGCCGGTCACCGGGTCGGCAAGGTCCACGCGCAACTGGCGCCAGTGGCCCGCGTCGGACGGGGCCGCATGGCCGGGGTGGCTGATGCTCCTGCTCTCGTGGCCGACGTAACGCATCCGCCTTCCGGCGGCCGACTCGCAGTACCGCGACCCTGACCACGCCCGGCCCTCACCCGCGAGGATGACGTCGACCAGCGGGATCCCCGCCTTGTCCGCACGAGGCGGCAGGCCGGCCGCGCCGGCATCCGCCGGATCACGGGCTGCCAGGAAGGTCATCCGGGCTACACCGGCGGGATCAACCTCGATTTGGAGTTCAATTGACTCGTCCGACCATCCCAGCGTCTTGGCCTGAGACGTTCCGGCCACGCAGCCCTCCCTGGTAACGGCGCACGGAAACCGGTGCGCCCCTAGGTTTATCAATGCGGGAAACACCCTTGACAGCTTTTTTGTGAGCGCTCACAATCCTGCCATGGATGTGATCGGTCACACAAGGCCGCCCGGCGACGGGGAGCAGCTCTCCGCTGCGGAGGCAGGACCCGCCGCGCAGGCAGGACCCGCCGCGGCGGCACCGGAGCTGGACGGTCCCCGGCCGGTCAGCATCTACGACGTTGCCGCGCAGGCCGGAGTGTCTTACCAGACCGTCTCGCGGGTGATCAACGGCCACCCGAACGTGAAGCGCGCTACCAGGGACCTCGTCAGCGCGACAATCACGCGCCTCGGCTACCGGCCGAACCGGGCCGCCCGGGCGCTGGCCGGCGGACCGGTCCACTCCGTGACGGTGCTTACCTCCAACACGACCCTCTACGGGCAGCGCTCCGTCCTGCAGGGCATCGAGGAGGCCGCGCGGGCCGCGGACTACGCAATGGGCGTCAGGGTGATCGAATCCGAGGAGACGGCGGCCGTCGCCGACGCAGTCGAACGGGCCGCAGAGCAAGGCGGCGCACTGGTCGTGGTGGCTTTCGATCCCGCTGGCACGCGCGCACTGGGCGCCGTGCCCCCGGGGGTGCCCATGGTCGGGATCGTCGAGACGCCGGCCGACGGCGAAGGCGAGGGCCGCCCCTGGGTATGGATCGACGATCGGCGAGCCGCCGCCGACGCGACCAGGTACCTGCTCAGCCTGGGGCACCCGACCGTGCACCACGTAGCGATCCCGTCCCCCACCGAGGCTAGCCAGCGACTGGCCGGCTGGCGGTTGGCTCTGGCCGAGGCGGGCGTCGAGGTCCCGGAACCGATCCTGGCAGGCTGGCATCCCCGGTCCGGTTACCAGGCGGGACAGCGGCTCGCGGCCCGCCCCGACGTGACCGCTGTGCTGTGCGGGAACGACGACCTCGCGCTAGGGGTCATCCGGGCCATGCAGGAGGCCGGGCGGGCGATACCGGGCAGCGTGAGCATCGTCGGTTTCGACGACATACCGCAGGCGGAGTTCTACACCCCTGCCCTGACCACCGTGCGGCTTGACTTCACCGGCCTGGGACGGGCCGCATTCGCCTCGCTCCAGGAGCAGGTCGGCGCCGCGCCGCACCGGCTCCGGCCGCAGCCTGAACTGGTTATCAGGGAAAGCTCCGGCCCCCCGCCGGCCCCGGTCCCCGCGAACCCCCGCCGGGCGGTCCACGGGCGGCGGGGGCAGCGCGCATGAGCCCCGTCGACCTGCGGGGCGTGGACGGCGCCAGCACCCTGCGGGCGGCGCGGCAGCCCAGGAGGATCCCGCACGCGATGCGGACCCGGCGGCAGGCGAGACGACGGGCCCGCCAGCTGGCCGTGGCGCTGCCGTTCGTGCTGCCAAGCCTCGCCGGAGTCGTGGCCTTCCTGCTGATCCCAGTGGTCATCGTGGCAGTGCTGAGCTTCTTCCACTGGGACTTCCTCTCCCCGCCGCACTGGGCCGGCTTCGCCAACTACACGGCGATGTCCCGCTATTACCACGTCTTCCACGCCCTGGAGATCACCGCCTACTACGTGCTGTGGAACATCCCCATCCAGACCGCGATAGCCCTCGGGCTCGCGATCTTGCTGAACAGGAACATGCCGGGGTTGGGGCTGTTCCGTGTCCTCTACGTGCTCCCGTACATGTCCACCCCGGTGGCGATGGCGGTGGTATGGAGCTGGATGTTCAACGGGCAGTTCGGCCTGGTCAACCACCTGCTGGCCCTTGCTGGCATGCACGGGCCGGACTGGCTCGGCAGCACCAGCACGGCGCTCCCGGTCGTCGCCATGGTCAGCAACTGGCAGTACGCGGGCTACAACATGCTCTTCTTCCTGGCCGGGATGCAGGCCATCCCGGCGTCGCTTTACGAGGCCGCGAGCATCGACGGGGCCGGCGCGATCCGCCGGTTCCTCAAGGTCACGCTCCCGCTGCTCAACCCGACGCTGCTGTTCGTCCTGGTCACTGATGTCATCGGATCCTTCCAGATCTTCGACACCGTGTACGTGATGACGCAGGGCGGCCCCGGCTCGGCCACCGACGTGATCAACTACCAGATCTATTCGACAGCATTCAGGAACTTCGACGTTGGTACGGCGTCCGCCATGTCCCTGGTCCTCTTCGCCGTGATCCTCCTGGTCACGCTCGCCCAGTTCCGATTCTTCCGCCACCGCACGACTTATGAGGTGTCCTGACCGATGGCTGCCGGCACCGCCCCGATCAAGCGCCATCCCGCGAGGACGGCCCCCCGCATGCGGTCCCGCGGCCCGCGGCCCCTCTGGTACGGGTTGTTCTACCTCTGCCTTGCCCTCATCGCGGTCGTGTTCGTCGCCCCGTACGTGCTGGCGTTCTTCGGTGCCCTCAAGCCCGCCTCGGCGATATACGGCAGTTCCCCCTGGACCCCGCCCGCCTCTCTTTACACGGGCAACTTCAAGACCATCCTGTTCTCCGATCACTTCCTCCGCTACCTCGGCAACACGGCGCTGGTCACCACGGTGCTCACAACGGGGCAGGTCGGCTTCGGCGTGCTCGCCGCCTACGCCTTCGCCAGGCTTCAGTTCCCCGGCCGCGATGCCCTCTTCTCGGTCTACCTCGCCACGCTCATGGTGCCCAACGTCGTCACGCTGGTCCCGCTGTACACGATCATGCGGGAAGTCCACCTGACCAACACCTACTGGGCCATCTTCCTGCCCTACACGCTGGGAGCCCCGTACACCATCTTCCTGATGCGCCAGTACTTCATGTCACTTCCGGCCGACGTGTTCGCGGCCGCCCGGGTGGACGGCGCCTCGGAGTGGCGGATCCTCACCCGCCTGGTCATCCCCATGGGCCGCCCGATTATCGTCACCGCCACCTTGATCGCGTTCGTGTTCGGCTGGAACAACTTCCTGTGGCCGCTGATCGTGACGGATAGCAACTCGCAGCAGGTCCTGACGGTCAGTATCGCCGCCTTGCAGTCGGCGTTCAGCGAGCAGTGGAACCTCGTCCTCGCGGCTTCACTGGTGGCGCTCGTACCGCTGCTGGTCATCTTCGCCGTGTTCCAGAAACAGATCGTCCGCTCCATCCAGCTCTCAGGAGTCAACCGGTAGCGGATCCGCAGAGACAGGCAAAGGACAGGAGAGTCACCGATGACACTAAGAAGACGGCTCCGCGGCTCGCCGTGGCGGCTGGCCGCCGCGGGAGGGTGCCTAGCCCTGCTCATCGCCGCGGCGGCATGCTCCTCCAGCGGATCGGGCAGTTCCGGCGGCGCCGCGGGCTCAGGCCCGGTCAACCTCACTTACGCGATGTGGCAGACCCCCGAGCAGGCGGGCTACCAGAAGTCAATCGACCAGTTCGAGAAGGCGCACCCGAACATCCACGTGACGATCGAGTCCTTCGCTTACAACGACTACCAGCCGAAGCTGACAACCGAGTTCAGCTCGGGAGGCGGGCCGGACGTGTACTGGGTGAACACGCCCATGATCGCGTCCTGGCTAAAGGACGGCGCGATGGAGAAGCTCACCCCGAAGATTCAGTCAGCCCACGCCGACCTTAGCCAGTACCTATCGACGCTAGTCGATCTGCACAAGTTCAATGGCGACCTGTACGGGTTCCCCAAGGACTGGGACACGATCGCCTACTTCTACAATGCCGACTACTTCGCCAGGCACCACATGACCGTCCCGTCCAGCCTCACCTGGAACCCCTCCGACGGCGGGACATGGCTCACGTTCCTCAAGGAACTGACCTACGACACCAGCGGCCGCAACGCCCTCTCGCCGGCCTTCAACCCGGACTCGGTCGCGACTTACGGGACCGACTCGCCAAACGAGATGCAGTGGGGCTTCGAGCCCTTCCTGGCAGAAAACGGCGTGAAGATCATCAGCCAGCCGTACGCCAAGAATGTCTCGTTCGACACGCCCGCCGGAACTCAGACCTTCCAGTTCCTTACCGACTTGATGTACAAGTACCACGTCTCGGCGCCTGGCAGCGACCTCGGTACTGACGCCGCCGCCAACAACACGGAGGACCAGACTCTGTTTGCCCAGGGCAAGGTCGCGATGATCGAAGGCGGAAGCTGGGAGATCTCCGGGATCAAGCAGGCCGTGAAGTTCAAGCTCGGCGTGCTCCCGGCCCCTTGCGGCCCGCAGGGCTGCTGGACCGTGCTGAACGGCCTCATCGACTCGGTCAACGCTCACTCGCCCAACCAGCAGGCAGCGTGGGAGCTCGAGCAGTGGCTCGGATCGCCGACCTCCCAGAAGATCCTCGGTTCCAGCGGCTACATCTGGCCTGGCATCGGATCGCTCGACCCGCTGTTCGCCTCCTACTGGAAGAGGCAGGGCCTAGACGTGACGCCCTTCGCGACCGAAGCAAAGTGGAACGTCGTCTACTGGCCGGTCACCCCAGGCATGAACCAGGCACAGCTCGACATCGCCAACCAGCTGGCACCTGCCTACCTGACCGGCAAGAACATCGCGCAGGCAGTGAGCGCGGCGGCCGCGCAGGCCAACAACGACCTGGCAGCCGCCGGCTCCGGCTGAACCGCCTGGCCCAGGGCCTTCACCCGCCCGCTCCCGGTCCCTGCCCGCACGCCGTGGCGTGCACGCGGCGAACCCCGCAGTAACCAGCGAAATCCGCCGCGGTAATCCCGCCCGCATTGTGAGCGGTCACAATATGTGAGCGCTCACAATGCGCAGGCAAGGAGGACAAGGTCGCTGGCGACAAAGACAAGGCGTACGGCCGGCGGACGCAGCTCAGCCTGGATCTTGCCTTCTGAGCTTGGCATAGAGTCACCATGCCTCCAGAACGATCACGCTCTCAGACTCCCAGGCATCACCAGCCTAGGGGGAACTTTGATTCTGATTTATGTCTTGGGCGGTGATCTTCTCTCACCTTGCGACGGAAGAAAGCGTCTCCGGGTGGGCATCTGCCACCTATATCGACGCATCGCGCGTCGTCATCACGAGGCCAGCGGCTTGCGCGGCACCAGGTCCCGCGTGGTGGCGAGCTTGGCGCGGACCTTGGCGGCGGCGGGGTGCTGGATCTTGTCATATATCGCCAGCGCCTCCCGCCACGCCTGGCGGGCCAACCGCGGTTCGCCGACGGCGTGGCGAGCGTTGCCGACGAGGGTGAGGATTTCCGCTTCGGTGTAACGGTCGCCGTATTCCCGGCACAGGCTGAGCGCGGCTTCGAAATGGGCGGCGGCCCGGGAAGGATCGCCTAGGTGAAGCTCAGCGTAACCGAGGGTGCCCCAGGCATGGCATTCGAAATCGCAGCCACCAAGCTTGGCGATAAGGGCCAGTGACTTCTCCCCGAACGCACGGCCTCGCAGGTGGTCGCCAAGGAGGACATTGGCCCAGGCGATACTGGTGAGTACCAGCGCCTCTCCGGCCTGATCGCCGATGGCCTGGTAAAGGCGGAGCGCGCGTTCGCCATGACCGAGGGCATCAGCGTACCTACCTTGAACCTCGGCTAGCCTGGAGAAACCTACCTGCGTCCAAGCTTCACCCCTAAGATCACCGAGTCGCTGATATAGCGCGCGGCAACGCTCCAGGTGAGCGCGGGCCTGATCATAATCAGCCGCATCTATGCATGCGCTTGCCAGGGCGCGAAGTGACGTGGCCTGCCCGCGCGCATCGTCAAGGCGGGTAGCGGCGGCCACGGCGCTGCCGAAGGCGGTGACCCGCGCACGCAAGTAGCCGCGCCGGTACAGATATTCCGTCATCGCCCAGGGAAGCTGCCAGGCATGGCTGTCGGCCCCCATGCCAAGGGCGACGGTGACCGCGGCGAGCAGGACGTGGTGCTCGGCATCGAACCAGGCTAGGGCCTGCCGGTGATCGCCGGGTCGCTCGGGGACAGCGCCCGGCCGGGGCGGGGCGAGCGCGATCTTCTCCCGCGATGGCTGCAGCAAGAAGGCGGCGTGAACCGCCGTGTGCAGGTAGTGGTCCAGGATCCGCCCGATTGCGGCATCACGGTCGGGCGCGCTGTAACGGTCCCAGGCCTTATCGGTGGCGTAGGCGCGCAGCAGGTCGTGGAAGGCGTACCGGTCCGGTGCGTGCTCGGTGACCAGGCAGTCGCGGGAGAGCTCGCGCAGCAGGCGGCGGGCTTGGGACTCGGTGACCGCGGCAAGGCTGGCGGCGGCGCGAACGCTGATGTCCGGGCCGGGGTGCAGGCCCAGCAGCGCGAACATGCGTGCCGCATCAGTACTGAGTTGCTCGTACGACCACGAGAACACGGCATGGACGCTGACGGCTGGATCACCGGCATCCAGGACGTCCAAGCGGCCGGCTGTGTAGCACAGTTCATCGGCTAGGACGGTGAGCGGGATGCCGGGGCGGGCGGCGGCCTGGGCGGCGGCGACCGCCAGGGCCAGCGGCAGGTGCGCGCACAAGCCTGCTATCTCGGCGACTGCGGCGGATTCGGAGGCGGCACGGCCCGCGCCGATGCGAGCGGCCAGCAGTTGAACAGCCTCGTCATGGCCGAGAGTGTCCAGCCTCAGCAGGTGGGCACTATCGGCGGGGGGCCACCCCCCCCCGGTTGTTGGGGGGGTTGTTATTAACAACCGGGACGGGGCGGCCCGCCGCAGCGGCCCGGCCAGCTTGGAGGAG
>JAICUO010000092.1 GCA_025935815.1 Streptosporangiaceae bacterium | reverse complement strand
CCGGTTCCCCCCGGTTTGGCGCCCCCGCCCCCGCGCCGGGGCGGACTGACCGCGGGGGTTGCTCCCGAGGGGCCCGCGCCGGGGGGCCCGATCGACCCCCACGGCCCCGGGCGGGCATCCGGGCGGGCGCCCCGTGCTGCTGGGGGCAGGCCCCGAGCCCGTGGCCGAGGGGTGCGGGGTGTCGCCGGGAATGCTGTATTCCGGGGGCGTTCCGCATGGTGGAACAGGCGAACCTCGGACGCGGCGGCGACCGTAAGATGAGAAGCGCAGGGCATTCGCCAGCGGGATCTGGCCGCCGCGTGATCCTCGGGTCACGTGGGAGGTTGTGCGCGAGCCATGCGACTCGCCGCGTGTCTGACGCCACGTTTGTCCCGCTGGCTGCCGTGTTGCCGTCCAGTCACCCGTCTGAGATGGTCGCGGGTAGCCTTGTTGTAACGGGTAGTCCGTCATCACACCTCACATTTCGGAAGAAGGCGATGTCCGCCGTGTCTTCTGAGTCGCCGCGTGCCGCCGCGAATCTCAGCGAGCCGTCTTCGAGCCAGCCAGCCGCTACGACCGCTGCCAGTCGCCAGTCCGCGCCGCCCGGCCCGGATGGAAGCAACCACGCCAACGGCACCAACCCGGCCAACGCCGACTTCGGCGCCAACGAGTGGCTGGTCGACGAGCTGTACCACCGCTACCTCGCCGATCCCGGCTCGGTGGACCGGGCATGGTGGAGCTTCTTCGCGGACTACCGCCCCACGCGCCCGGGCATGGCTACGCCAGCGTCACCGGCCACCGCACCCGCCCCGGCAGCGTCACCAGCAACGACAGCCTCACCAGCAACGACAGCGTCAGCAGCAACGACAGTGCCCGCGACCCCGGAGGCGGCCGAGGCGGCCAGCGTTCCGGTAGCCCCCGCGCCCCCCGCCGCGCCGGCCACGCCTACGGCGACACCGGCGCCCAGGGCAGCCGCAGCGCCGCCCCCGGCCGGGGCGGAGGTCACCCGGCTGCGCGGCGCGGCTGCCCGCACCGCGCAGAACATGGAGATCAGCCTGGGCGTGCCGACCGCTACGAGCGTGCGCGCGATACCGGCCAAGCTGCTGATCGACAACCGCATCGTCATCAACAACCACCTGCAGCGCGGGCGCGGCGGGAAGATCTCCTTCACTCACCTGATCGGCTACGCGGTGGTCCAGGCCATCAAGCACCTGCCGGAGATGAACAACTCCTACGCCGAGGAGGATGGCAAGCCCGCTCTCGTCATCCCCGAGCACGTCAACCTCGGCCTGGCGATCGACCTGCAGGCCAGGGACGGCAGCCGCCAGCTCCTGGTGCCCAGCATCAAGGGCGCCGACGAGATGGACTTCCGGCAGTTCTGGAACGCCTACGAGGACATCGTCCGCAAGGCGCGCAGCGGCAAGCTAGCCGTTCCCGACTTCCAGGGCACGACGATCTCGCTGACCAATCCGGGCACGATAGGCACCGAGCACTCCGTGCCGCGGCTGATGACCGGGCAGGGCGCCATCATCGGGGTCGGCGCCATGGAGTACCCCGCCGCCTACTTCGGCGCCAGCGAGGAGACGATGGCCCAGCTGGCGATCAGCAAGGTCGTCACGCTCACCTCCACCTACGACCACCGGATCATCCAGGGCGCGCAGTCGGGGGACTTCCTGCGGCTGATCAGCCAGCTGCTGCTCGGTGAGCACGGCTTCTACGACGGCGTTTTCGCCGCGCTGCGGATCCCGTATGAGCCGGTCCGCTGGGTCAAGGACTTCCCCTACGGGCACGAGGACGACGTCACCCGCAGCGCGCGGGTCCAGGAGCTGATCCACGCCTACCGGGTCCGCGGCCACCTGATGGCCGACACCAACCCGCTGGAGATCGTCCAGCGCCACCACCCGGACCTGGACATCAACCAGCACGGGCTCACGCTGTGGGACCTGGAGCGCGAGTTCGCGACGGGCGGGTTCGGCGGCCAGACGCGGATGAAGCTGCGCAAGATCCTGGGCGTGCTCCGGGACTCCTACTGCCGCACCCTCGGCGTGGAGTACATGCACATCCAGGACCCCGATGAGCGGAAGTGGATCCAGTCGCACATTGAGGTGCCGCCCGCCCGCGCGGGCCACGACGAGCAGATGCGCATTCTGGGCCGCCTGAACGTCGCGGAGGCGTTCGAGACGTTCCTGCAGACCAAGTACGTCGGCCAGAAGCGCTTCTCGCTCGAGGGCGGGGAATCGCTGATCCCGCTGCTGGACGCCGTGATCAGCGAGGCCGCCGAGGCCAACCTGGATGAGGCCGTCGTGGGGATGGCGCACCGCGGCCGGCTCAACGTCCTGGCCAACATCATCGGCAAGTCCTACGGGCAGATCTTCAAGGAGTTCGAGGGCAACCTTGACCCGAAGTCCACCCAGGGCTCGGGGGACGTCAAGTACCACCTGGGCGCGGCGGGCACCTACACCGCCCCCTCCGGCAAGCAGATCCGCACGTCGCTGGTCGCCAACCCCAGCCACCTGGAGGCCGCCGACCCGGTGACCGAGGGCGTGGTCCGCGCCAAGCAGGACATCCTGGACAAGAGCGAGGACGGCTTCACCGTCTTGCCCGTGCTGATCCACGGCGACGCGGCGTTCGCCGGCCAGGGCGTGGTGGCCGAGACGCTGAACCTGTCCCAGCTGCGCGGGTATCGTACCGGCGGCACCGTGCACATCGTGGTGAACAACCAGGTCGGCTTCACCACCTCGCCGCAGTACTCGCGCTCCAGCGTCTACGCCACCGACGTGGCGCGGATGATCCAGGCCCCGATCTTTCACGTTAACGGCGATGACCCCGAGGCGGTCGCACGGGTGGGCAGGCTGTCCTTCGCCTACCGCGAGACGTTCCGCAAGGACGTGGTCATCGACATGGTCTGCTACCGGCGGCGCGGGCACAACGAAGCCGACAACCCGAGCTTCACCCAGCCGTTGATGTATGACCTGATCGAGGCGCGGCGCTCGACCCGCAAGCTGTACACCGAGTCGCTGATCGCGCGGGGCGACATCACCATGGAGGAGGCCGAGGGCGCGCTGCGCGACTACCAGCAGCAGCTTGAGCGGGCCTTCACCGAGACCCGCGAGGCGCACGACCTCCCGGCGCAGCCCGGCACGGTGCGGCGCCCGGATACCGAGGAACGCCCGGTCAACCACACTGCGGTGGCCACCGCCATCCCCCTGGACGTGGTCAAGCAGATCATCGATACCCAGCTGAACCTCCCCGAGGGCTTCACCGTCCATCCGAGGCTGCAGCCGCAACTGGCCCGGCGGGCGTCCATGATCTCCGAGGACTCGATCGACTGGGCCACTGGTGAGCTGCTGGCGTTCGGCTCGCTGCTGCTGGACGGCCACCCGGTGCGACTGGTGGGCCAGGACAGCCGGCGGGGCACGTTCGGCCAGCGGCACGCGGTGCTCGTGGACCGCGACACGGCCGCCGAGTACACGCCGCTGAAGCGGCTGGACAACGGCAAGGCCAGGTTCTTCGTCTACGACTCCCTGCTGTCGGAGTTCGCCGCGATGGGCTTCGAGTACGGCTACTCGGTCGCCCGCCCGGACGCGCTCGTCATGTGGGAGGCCCAGTTCGGCGATTTCATGAACGGCGCGCAGACCATCATCGACGAGTTCATCAGCTCGGGAGAGCAGAAGTGGGGCCAGCGCACCAGCGTCGTCCTGCTGCTCCCGCATGGCTACGAGGGCCAGGGCCCGGACCACTCCTCCGCCCGGGTCGAGCGGTTCCTGGGCCTGTGCGCGCAGGACAACATGACGGTCGCGGCCCCGTCGACCCCGGCGAGCTACTTCCACCTGCTGCGCTGGCAGGGGCTGAGCGGACGGCACAAGCCGCTGATCGTCTTCACGCCCAAGTCGATGCTCCGGCTCAAGGCCGCGGCCTCGGCCACGGCCGAGTTCACCACCGGGTCGTTCGAGCCGCTGATCGGTGAGGCGGCGGGCTTCGACGGCTCGGCGGTCAAGCGGGTGATCTTGTGTACCGGCAAGGTCTACTGGGACCTGGCCGAGCGCCGTCGCGCGGTGGACAGCGCCGACGCGGCTATCGTCCGGCTGGAGCGCCTGTACCCGGCGCCCGTTGATGAGCTGCGCGCCGAGCTTTCCCGCTATCCCTCCACCGCCGAGCTCGTCTGGGTGCAGGAGGAGCCGGCGAACCAGGGCGCCTGGCCGTGGATGGCGCTCAAGCTGCCGGAGGTGCTGGGCCGCCCGCTGCGCCTGGTGGCCCAGCCAGCCAGCTCCGCCCCCTCGGTGGGCTCCGCCAAGGTTCACGCGGCGTCGCACCGCGGGGTCATCGAGTCGGCCATCCCGGCAGAAGGCTAAGTTTCATGTACTTTACCGACGCGGGTATCGAGGAGCTCGACGACCGGCGGGGCGATGAGGAAGTCGCCCTGTCCTGGCTCGCCGGGCGACTGCGCGACTTCGTTGACCTGAACCCGGAGTTCGAGACGGCCATCAACCGGCTCGCCTCCTGGCTAGCCCGGCTGGACGCCGATTCCGCCGATGCTGACGAATAGCTGCTAGGTCGCGTGACGCATCGCACACCCCGCGCGACGCGATGCATCTTGACGTCTCGGCGTCACGACATATGGTCAAACTGAAGATGATCAACCCGGGCGGTCACCCAGGCCGTCCGGCATGTCACCCGATACGCCGCGAAAACATCGCATCGCAGCGATAATCGAAAGCGCTCGGACGGGCATGAACTTCAGATGGAGAGCGAACCCCGATGACACCGGTCTTCCGCCACGGCAGGCTCCGCCTGTACCTGTTGCGGCTCCTCGACGAGGAGCCACGACACGGCTACGAGGTCATCCGGCTGCTGCGGGACCGATTCATGGGCGTTTACGCCCCGTCACCGGGAACGATCTACCCGCGGCTGGCCCGGCTAGAGGAAGAGGGCCTCGTCACCCACGACGAGGAGAACGGCCGGAAGGTCTACCGGATCACCGAGGCCGGCCGCGAGGAGTTGCGCAAGCGGGGCAGCGAGCTTGACGAGCTGGAGGAGGAGCTGTCGGCATCCGTCAGCGACATCGTCCGGGAGGTCAAGGAGGACGTGCGGGAGACCGTGCGGACCCTGCGCGAGGAGCTGACCAAGGCCGCCCGGGAGATGCGCAACGCCACCGAGGCGGCCCGCACCGCTGGCGCGAGCCCCCCGTCGGCGTCCGGCACCGCCGCGTATGCGCCTTCCAGCCCGTCCGACGTCGACCCGTGGGCAGCGGCCGCCACCGATTCCACAGCGCCCGATCCCACAGCAGCCGTTTCCACAGCGGGCGACGCCCCGGGACCGGCCCCCGATCCCGACGACCTCCCTGGTCAGGGCGCCGAGGGAGTTCCTGGCGGCCCGGCCGGCGCCCCGCGTGGCGACACGGGAACCCCCGGCGCGGACAGCCGTTCCGCCCGGGACGCGTGGGAGCCGGGGCGGGGCCCTAGCCAGGGCCGCCAGCCCCTGGGGAGTGCGTGGGCGCAGGCCCGGGAGCAGGCCCGCGCCCTGCGCGACCAGGCCCGGCAGCATGCTCGCGAGCATGCCTGGCAAGCGCGCGAGGACGCGCTCGGCCACGCCGCGCAGCGACTGCGCGAGGAGGCGTCGACCCTGCGCGAGGCGCGCGACCGGTTCCTCAGCGGCCACCAGTCGGCCGCGTACACCGGCTCGAGCTCGTCGGGAGAGGAGCGGGGCGGCTGGCACAGCTGGGCCGACTGGGGAAGCTGGGGCGACTGGGCGGGCCGCAAGAGCTGGCCGGGACCCGGTCCGCACGACATGGCCGCGTTCCGCGACCTGGAGCGTCTCACCCGGGGCTTCGCCAATGACCTGCGCAAGGTCGCCTGGGACTCCGGGGCGCTGGGCGGCGACGTGCTCACCAACCTGCGCGGGATCCTCGACGACGCGCTGGACCGCATCCGGACCGAGGTCTTCGGCACTCCGCCCTCCTCAGCGCGCTCCAACCGCGAGCCTGGCTCAGGGCATCCCCCCAAGCCGGACCCGGGTCCCCGGCAGTAACCCCGCCTGGGCCGGGCCCGGCCGCAAGCCCGCCGACCGGTAACGGGTTACGGCGTGAAGACGATCTTGCCGGTGTGGGTGCCCTCGATCATGGCGGCGAAGCCGTCGGGGGCGGCCGCGAGCGGGAGGACCCGGTCGATCAGCGGGCGCACGCCGGTCTGCTGGCAGAACTGGAGCAGGCGGCCGAGCTGGTCCCGGGTGCCCATGGTCGAGCCGACGACCGACAGCTGGGTGAAGAACACGCGGGTCAGTTCCGCGGGGGGCACGTCGCCGCTGGTGGCACCGGAGATGACGATGCGGCCGCCGGGCTTGAGCGACTTCAGCGAGTGGCTCCACGTCGCCTGGCCAACCGTCTCCATCACGACGTCAACCCGCTCGGGCAGCCGGGCGCCGGTCTCGAACGCCTGGTCCGCGCCGAGCTTGATCGCCCGGTCCCGCTTGGCCTCGCTGCGGCTGGTCGCCCACATCCGGTAGCCCGCCGCCCGGCCGAGCAGGATGAGCGCGGTCGCCACGCCGCCGCCCGCGCCCTGCACGAGGACGGTCGCGCCCGGCTGGACGCCTGCCTTGTCGAAGAGCATCCGGTAGGCCGTCAGGTAGGTGGTCGGCAGGCACGCCGCCTCCTCGAAGGTCAGCGCCGCGGGCTTGGGCAGGAGGTTGCGGCGGGGAACGGCCACCTGCTCGGCGAACGTCCCCGGGTAGCGCTCGGACAGCAGCGAACGGCGCGGGTCCAGCGTCTCATCGCCACCGCCCGCGTCCGGGTCGCCGATCACCGCGTGGACCACGACCTCGTTCCCGTCCGCGTCGATCCCGGCCGCGTCACATCCCAAGATCATGGGGAGCCGGTCGGCGGGCAGCCCGACCCCGCGCAGCGACCACACGTCGTGATGGTTCAGCGCGGTGGCCTTGACGGTGATGGTGGTCCAGCCGGAAGGCGGCTGCGGCTGCGGCCGCTCCCCCGTCTCAAGCCCGTTCAGCGGGTTTTCGGCATCGATGCGCACAGCGGAAACGGCGAACATGATCACGACCCTACTTCCTGGGGGGCACGCTATTTTCTGGGGGGCACACACCAGCCCCCCAGGCCCCCCGACTAAGTGCAGCCTCCGTCCGTAGAATCCGGCTCGCCGGGAGGGTCCCCCGAAACCACGGGGACCCTCCACGGCTCGCCGGATCGCTCGAAGCTGCGCTCGTCCCTCGCTCCGCCTCGCGCAAAACGGAGGTAGTCAGTCTCTCCTGCGCGGGGCTCGCCGGGACTGCAGGCGCTCGCTCGCAAGCTCGCTCCGCCTCGCGGAAACCGGGGTAGTCAGCCTCCTCGGCGTGCGGGCTTGGCGGGCTATCGTCTGGCGACGCCGTCGGCGCGGGCCTGGGCGGCGACCGCGGCGGTCACGGCGGGCGCCACCCGCTCGTCGAACTGGCCCGGGATGATGTAGTCAGGGGTCGCGCGGTCGCCGACGAGCGCGGCGATCGCGTCGGCGGCGGCGAGCTTCATGTTCTCGGTCACGGTGGTCGCCCGCACGTCCAGCGCGCCGCGGAAGACGCCGGGGAACGCCAGCGAGTTGTTGATCTGGTTGGGGAAGTCGCTGCGGCCCGTCGCGACCACCGCCGCGTGCTGGCGGGCGAGGTCCGGGTGGATCTCCGGGTCCGGGTTGGACAGCAGGAAGGCGATCGCGTCCGGGGCCATCTGCCCGATCGCGTCCGCCGACAGCGAGCTGCCGGACAAGCCGATGAACACGTCGGCCCCGCGCAGCGCCGACTCGGTCGAGCCGGTCAGCCGGGCCGAGTTGGAGGCCTCCGCCAGGGCCGCCTTCACCGGGTTCAGCCCCTCCCGGCCCGCGTAGATGAGCCCCTTGCTGTCGCAGACGGCGAGGTCGCCGACCCCGGCCGCCAGCAAGATCTTGGACACCGCGATGCCGGAGGCACCCGCGCCCGCGACCACCACGCGCAGGTCACCAAGCTGCTTGCCGACGACGCGGGCGGCCCCGCGCAGCGCGGCGAGCGTCACGATCGCGGTGCCGTGCTGGTCGTCGTGGAAGACCGGGATGTCGAGCATCGCGCGGAGCCGGTCCTCGATCTCGAAGCACCGCGGCGCCGAGATGTCCTCCAGGTTGATGCCGCCGAAGCTGGGTGCCAGCGCCGCCACGGTGGCCACCACCTGGTCCACGTCGGTAGTGGCCAGGCAGATCGGCACCGCGTCGATGCCGGCGAAGCGCTTGAACAGCAGTGCCTTGCCCTCCATGACGGGCAGGGCGGCGGCCGGGCCGATATCGCCCAGCCCGAGGACGGCGGTGCCGTCGCTGACCACGGCGACGGTGTTGGCCACCCATGTGTAGGTGGCGGCGAGCTCGGGTGAGTCGGCGATCGCGCTGCAGACCCGGGCGACTCCGGGCGTGTAGGCCATGGCGAGGGCCGCGTTGTCCTCCACCGTGACGGTGGAGGAGACGGTGACCTTGCCGCCCAGGTGCATGTCGAAGACCGGGTCGCCGAGAAAAGGATGTGCGGAAGCAGGCGCTGCGCCCACGGTGGAACCCCCAAGGTTCGGTGCACACGATGATGATCAGGCGCAGGCGCACGGTATGACTGCCGCACTGCGTGTAGGCACTGCGGACAAGGCGCTGAACTCGGTGAGGCGCTGATCCCTCAAGCTACGGGGGTTGCCCGATGCTCTATTGTGCCATATGAAGGGCGGACGTGACCGCCGGGAGGGGGATCGCGGATGGACCTTGCCTCCTATGCCGAGCTCGCGGTCCGGCTCGTGAACACCGACAGTCTCGGGCACGAGGGCGGGGACCAGATCGCGACCCTGGACGGCCTGCGCGTCCTGGTCGCCGACCGGCAGCACCTGAACCACGGCGTCACCCGCCGCGACCTGGAGGAGCTGCGCGGCATGCGCGAGGAGTTCCGCGGGTTCTTCATCGCCTGCGCGGCCGGGAACGGCGCGACGGCGGCCGACCTGCTCAACTCGCTGATGATCCAGCACCCCGTGCACCCGCAACTGTCCGGCCATGACGGCCAGCCGTGGCACGTGCACTACACCGAGAGCGGGTCGATGGCCGACAAGTACGCCGCGGGCGCGGCGATGGGCCTGGCGGTGCGGCTGTCCGAGCTGGGCGTGCAGCGCTTCGGCACCTGCCAAACGCCGCCGTGTCAGGGCGTGTTCATCGACTCCTCGGAAGACGCGACCAGGCGGTACTGCTCCGACCGGTGCGCCGAGCGGGCGGCTGCCACCCTCTTCTAACCCGGGCCGCCCCTGTGCTCCCCCGGGCCACTCCCCACGTCTTCCCAGGCGCTTATTTCCGGCTAAACCGGCGGATAACTGCGGCTATTGCTCGTGAACCAATTCACAAGCGCCGGGCAAGTCGAACCATACCCACTCATCACGCTCATAAACCTCGACAACGAGGTCATTCCCGGTTTACTAGCGCGTCATCGGGTTATGGCCGATTTCAGTGGGCAGTTCCCTGGTTACTCGCTGGGAACATGGGGTCTGACCTGCGTTATCAAACCGCATCAAATGAACCGATGCGCGGTACTTTTCACCCGCGAAGATCATCTCTACGATGTTCTCACTCTACTCATATTGACAGCCAGCTCGCGCCAGCCGCGGATCCCCGCAAAAGCGGCGGGCGGCGCGCCCCTCGGGGCAACGATCGGCAGAAAAGAGCTCTCGATCATGGCAACTGAAACAGGACCGGTCACCACAGTCCGACCGGCCGACGTCGGGCTCAAACGCGAGCTGGGACTCGTCGGGGCCACCTGGGCCTCGGAGACCTCGATCATCGGCTCGGGCTGGCTGTTCGCCCCGCTCACCGCCGCGATCCTGATCGGCGGGGCCGCGATCCTGGACTGGGTCATCGCCGGCGTCGTAGTCATCGTGTTGGCCCTGTGCCACGCCGAGCTCGGCGCGATGTACCCCGTATCGGGCGGCACGGCGCGGTTCCCGCACTTCGCGTTCGGCGGCGCGGC
The DNA here is from genome assembly GCA_025935815.1 of Streptosporangiaceae bacterium. Lineage (GTDB taxonomy): Bacteria > Actinomycetota > Actinomycetes > Streptosporangiales > Streptosporangiaceae > Trebonia. The sequence goes on along the minus strand of JAICUO010000092.1, from coordinate 6,880 downwards.
CGGCGTCGGGTTCGGCTTCTTCGCCTACATGCAGGCGGTGACCATCGCGCCCATCGAGTGCTTCGCGTTCATCCAGTACGCGTCGTACTACTGGCCCAACCTCTACGACTCGAAGACGCAGAACGTCACCGGGGCCGGCTTTTGGGTGACCATCGCGCTGATGGCGTTCTTCACCGCGGTCAACTTCCTGGCCATGCGGCTGTTCGCCCGGGTCAACAACGTCATCACCTGGTGGAAGGTCGCCATCCCGATCATCGCCATCATCGTGTTGCTGTTCAAGTTCCACGGCGGCAACTTCACCGCCGGGGGGAGCTTCATGCCGGGCGGGGTCCGTGGCCTGTTCCCGGCGCTGCCCGCCGCGGGCCTCATCTTCGCCTACTCCGGCTTTGAGCAGGCCGACCAGCTCGCCGGGGAGATCAAGAACCCGGGCCGCAACCTGCCGCTGGCCATTATTATCTCGGTGCTGATCGGTACCGTGATCTATACCCTGCTGCAGTTCGTGATGATCGGCGCGATGCCCACGGACCTCCTCACGAAGGGGTGGACTGGCTTCTCCGACGACGCGATCACCGCCGGGCCGTTCGCCGGGCTCGCCGCCGTCGTCGGGCTGGGCTTCCTCGCGACGATCCTGCGGATCGACGCGTTCGTCTCCCCGTCCGGCACCGGTCTCATCTACACCACCGGCACGTCCCGGATCAGCTACGGCCTCGCGCGCAACCGGTACGCCCCGCAGATCTTCGGCCGGGTAGACCGCAACGGCGTTCCGTGGATCGGGCTGATCGGCGCGTTCCTCATCGGGCTGCTCTTCCTGCTGCCGTTCCCGAGCTGGCACTCGCTGGTCAGCCTCATCACCGCCGCCAGCGTGCTGATGTACGCGGGCGCGCCGCTGTCCCTGGGCGCGTTCCGCGGCCAGGTCCCCGATGCGAACCGGCCGTACCGGATGCCGGCCGCCTCGGTGCTCGCCCCGGCCGCGTTCGTCGTCGCGGACCTGCTCATCTACTGGTCGGGCTTCGAGGTGATCTGGAAGCTCGGCATCGTCCTCGTCATCGGCTACGTGGTCCTCGGCACCTCGATGGCCTTCGACCGGCAGCGCCCGCCGCTGGACTGGAAGTCGGCGCTGTGGCTGCCGGCCTGGCTGATCGGCCTGGGCATCATCTCCTGGCAGGGACAGTACGGCGGTGGCGCCAAGCTGCCCCCGGTCAACACCGGCCACATCGGGTTCTGGTATGACATGGCGGTCGTCGCCGCGTTCAGCCTGGCCATCTACTACTGGGCGATGTACTCCAAGCTGCCCAGGGACAAGATGCTCGCCCTGGTGGCCGTCCAGAAGTCGGAGCCGGAGCCGGCGTCCAACTTCGAGTAGCGCGCCAGCCATCCTCCCACGGCGATCAACGATCGCGGACGGCCCCGCTCCGCCGGGAGCGGGGCCGTCCGCGTTACCGGCTTGGGATACCGGACCCGGCCAACGCCGCGAGGGCCTTGGATGCCCACTCAACGGAACGTGCAATCCGTTGAGTGGGCATCAGAGTTTTGATGTGAACTGGGGCCAGTAGCGGGCCAGGACATGGCCGACGATCAGGGCATCGCCCACCGGGCCGAGGCGGTTGCTGTCCACGGCTGCGGCCGCCGGGTTGTCCGACTCCAGCCACCAGCCGCCATCGACGCGCCGCGTGGCCCGCTTGACCAGGAGGAACCCCGGCCGCGCGGGGTGCCATGCGAGCACCACCTGTCCCGGCCGGATGCGCCGGGTTCGCCGCGCGATCAGCCAGTCGCCGGGACGCAGGCCGGGCAGCATCGACTCCTCCGCCACCTCCACGCGCAGCAGTGGCCATCGCGGTGCCATGGAAGGCGATTGTAGGCCGGCGCGATTAGGGGCCGCGAAAGGCGGGAGTAAGGTTCGGGAGAGACCGTAGTTGAACTGCACGGAGGAAGGGAATCAATGAGGCTGCTCACCCGGATCCTGGCGCCCAAGGCCATCGCCCACGCCCACTGCGACCTGCCCTGCGGGGTCTACGACCCGGCGCAGGCCCGGATCGAGGCGGAGTCCGTCAAGGCCATCGCCGAGAAGTACGCCGCGAACGATGACCCGGTGTTCCGGGCGCGGGCGCTGCTCATCAAGGAACAGCGCTCGGAGCTGGTCAAGCACCACCTGTGGGTGCTGTGGACGGACTACTTCAAGCCGCCGCACTTCGAGAAGTACCCGCAGTTGCACCAGCTGTTCAACGAGGCCACCAAGCTCGCCGGCGCGGGCGGCACCAAGGGCTCACTCGACGTGGCCACGGCGGACGCGCTGCTGGGAAAGATCGACGAGATCGCCAAGATCTTCTGGGAGACCAAGCAAGCCTGAACCTGCCCGGACCGAAGGCATACGGCCACGAGGACGTGGCGGCAACCCCCCTGGCTACGGCCGCGAGGTGCCGCCACGTTCTTGGTTTCCGGACAAAGGCACCCTGACCAGCACTTTCACTCGCGGCGTAATCTCGCACCCCGGATGCCGACTCCCCGAACATCGGCAGATGACGGTAAGTTGCATTCAGCGACCGGACCGCTAGCGCGGGGTCCGGCACCACTTAAGGAAACACGGAGCGACGTGACCGAAGACACCGCGGCCGCCATGGCCGTGCCGGGCCACTCCGCGGCAGGAAGCCGCGAGCTGGCCGATTACGTGCAGGTGCGCATGCCCGCCGAGGGCGCCTACCTGTCCGTACTGCGCACCGCGGCCGCCGGGCTGGCGGCCAGGCTGGACTTCACGCTGGACGAGATCGAGGACTTGCGCATCGCCATCGACGAGGCGTGCGCCATGCTGCTGTCCCAGGCGATCCCCGGCACTGACCTGGAGTGCGTGTTCGAGCTTGGGACTGATCAGGTGACGATCACTGTTTCAGTTATAGCGGCGCACCCGCGGATGCCGGCCAGGGACACCTTCGCCTGGACCGTGCTGTCCGCGCTGGCAGGGACGGTGGACTCCCGGCTCGGGCCCGATGACCGGGTCGCCATCGTGCTGGCCAAGCGCCGCGGAGCATCGGGGTCCGGGTGAGCGGCGATTACGAGGTTCAGGTGACCGAAGAAGAGTTCGAGGTAACGGTAGAGGAAGAGGCTTCTCCGCCGCCGCCCCGCACTGAGCATTCATCACCGGACCGCACCCAGGCCCGGGAGCTGTTCGAGCGGCTCGCGACCTTGCCGGCCAGCGACCCCGAGCGGGCCCGCATCCGGTCCACGCTCGTGGAGTTGCACCTGCCGCTCGTGGAGTACCTGGCCCGGCGGTTCCGCAACCGCGGGGAGTGGCTGGATGACCTGACCCAGGTCGCGACGATCGGGCTGATCAAGTCGATCGACCGGTTCGACCTGGAGCGCGGGGTCGAGTTCTCCACCTACGCCACGCCGACGATCGTCGGCGAGATCAAGCGGCACTTCCGGGACAAGGGCTGGGCCGTGCGGGTCCCGCGCCGCCTGCAGGAGCTGAAGCTCTCGCTGACCAAGGCGATCGGCGACCTGGCCCAGCGCGAGGGGCGCGCCCCGACCGTCAGCGAGCTGGCCGCGTACCTGAAGATGTCGGAGGAGGAGGTCCTCGAGGGGCTGGAGTCCGCGAACGCGTACTCCACCGTGTCGCTGGACGCGCCGGACTCCGGCGATGAGGACGCGCCCGCCGTGGCCGACTCGCTGGGCATGATCGACGACGCGCTGGAGGGCGTGGAGTACCGCGAGTCCCTCAAGCCGTTGCTGGAGCGACTCCCGCCGCGGGAGAAGAAGATCCTGCTGCTGCGCTTCTTCGGAAACATGACGCAGTCGCAGATCGCCGCCGAGCTGGGCATCTCGCAGATGCACGTGTCCCGGCTGCTCGCCCGGACGCTGGCTCAGCTGCGAGACGGCCTCACGGTCGACGACTGAGTTCCCTGGGGGATACCCGCCAATCCCCCAGACCCCCCGGGACGGGCGCCTCTTAGGCACTATCGGCTTAGGCACTATCGGCGCGACAGGGCTTTGAGGCTGGCCGGGGCGAACAGCCCGGCCAGGCCCGCGAGGGCCAAGACGAGGGCGGGCACTGCCCACTCGTAGCGGCCCGCCTGCAGCAGGAAGATCCCGATCACGCCGGTCAGTACCTGGGCCATGACGGCCGGGGTCCGGCTCCATGGCCGGGACCGGGCCAGCCCGGAGGCGAGCGCGCCCAGCCCGGCCGCCACAATGAGCTCCAGCACGATCAGGGCCACGCCGCTGGAGCGCTGGTACGTCTGCCCGGCCGCGAGGTCGGCGGCGGCCAGGGCGGCGGCCAGGCACACGCCGACCGCCTCCAACGCCTGCACAACGGCCGCCAGCCGCAGCGGCACCGGGGCGCCGGCCGCGGACATGGCCTTCGCGGCCCGCAGAGATCGCATACCCACTAGTCTCGCACCTTTCCGGGCACCGTTAGCCTGAGCAGGTGCGCGCGTTGCTGATTCTCAACCCTCGCGCGACAACCATGACCGGCCAGCTGGCCGGCCAGGTTGTCCGCGAGCTTGGCGCCCGCCTCGACCTGCGAACCGCGCAGACACGCTATCGCGGCCACGCCCGTGAACTGGCCGCGGCCGCGGCGGCGGCAGGGCATGAACTAGTCGTGACGTTCGGCGGGGACGGGACGATCAACGAGGTCGTGAACGGGCTGATGGGGACGGACGCCGGGCTGACCCGGCCGGCGATCGCCCCGGTACCAGGCGGCGGCGGCAACGTGTTCGCCCGTACCCTCGGCGTGCCCATCGACCCGGTGGCGGCCGCCCGGCACATCGTGGCGGCGGCCGCGTCGGATACCCAGCGGACCATCGGGCTGAGCCGCGCGCAGGCGGTGGTCAACCAGTGCGACGGCCCCACCCAGGCCGAGGACCGGTACTTCACCTTCAGCGCGGGCCTGGGCCTGGACGCGGAGGTGGTCGCCGACGTCGACCGCGCGCGGGCGACCGGCCAGCGGGCACGGCAGTCGCTGTACATGCGGACCGCGCTGCGCCGGTACTACGCGACCGACCGGTCCAAGCCGGCCCTCACCCTCCACCGGCCGGGGCAGCCCGAGGCCAGCGGGCTGTTCATGGGCGTCGTCACGAACAGCTCGCCGTGGACGTTCGTGGGCAACCACCCCGTGGTGCCGGTGCCGCACGACGGCCGCGATTCCTACATGAACTCTGGCCTGGACGTGTTCGCGCTGCGCCGGATGCGGACGCTGACCACGCTGGGAGCCTTGCACCAGATGCTGCACGCGAACTCCAAGCCGCCGACCGGGCCGGACGTGCTCAGCTCGCACGCCGAGGCGCAGCTGGCCTTCAGCGCCGACCGCCAGATCGCGTTCCACATTGACGGGGAGTTCCTCGGCGAGACTGAGCAGGTCGCGTTCATGTTCGTCCCGGACGCGCTCCGTGTCGTGGCGTGAGCTCACGAGTGACCAAATGGATCAGCTGTGATCGAGATGACATCGAAATCTCGCTATACGTTTGCCGTGGCCCCTTGCGTTGGACCTGCCCGGTTGAGAGGGTAGTTGTGGTGCCAAAGGGAGACGGCCCCGCCGCGCGCAGCAGCCACCACTGCTGACCGCGGGAGACGCGCTCCTCGGGGCGCGTCCGGGCTGGAAACCTGGACGTGATCAGGTCGGCACCGACATAGATCGGGAATAACAAGCCGTTCCTGACATATCGCATAGCTCGTGAATTACTTCACAAGCACGAGAGGCCCTGGCGGGCACACCTCGCCCGCCCTGCCAAGAAGGAGTTAAATCATGGACTGGCGCCACGTTGCCGCCTGTCGTGAGGTGGATCCTGAGCTGTTCTTCCCGATCGGGAACAGCGGGCCCGCGCTCCTGCAGATTGAGGAGGCCAAGCAAGTATGCCGACGCTGCCCCTCAGTTGAAGAGTGCCTCCGCTGGGCCATCGACACCGGGCAGGACGCTGGGGTCTGGGGCGGGCTGAGCGAGGACGAGCGCCGCGCGCTCAAGCGCCGCACAATCCGCCTGCGTGCCCGCGCCCACGTCTGAGCGCGCCCTGACATAACAGCAGCCCCTGGCGAGGCAGCGGCTCGTAGCGGATGGGCAGGTCCACGACCGCTACGGTCCCGCCGCCAGCCCGGGGCGTGATGCTCAGCTGGCCGCCCAGCTCGGCGACCACGAGCGTCCTGACGATCTGCAGGCCGAGGCTGGTACTCGAATCCAGGTCAAAGTCGGCCGGAATCCCGGCCCCGCTATCGCTGACGGTTACCGTCAGCTGCTCCGGCGCCCGCGCGGCGCGCACCTCGATGATCCCGCCCTCAGGCCCGCCGTTCCGGTAGGCCGGGCTGCCAAATCCATGCTCCAGGGCGTTTTGCAGCAGCTCCGTGAGCACCATCGCGAGGGGCGTGGCCACCGCCGAGGGCAGCATCCCGAACTGCCCGGTGATCTTCGGAGTGACCCGCGCCTCCGGTGAGGCCACCTCCCCGGCCATCATCGCGACCCGGTCGGCGATGTCATCGAAGTCCACGATCTCCTCGGGCGCGTGAGACAGGGTCTCGTGCACGATCGCGATCGACCCGACGCGCCGCACCGCCTCCTCCAGCGCTACCCGCGCCTCCGGCATGCTCATCCGCCTGGCCTGCAGCCGCAGCAGCGCGGCGACCGTCTGCAGGTTGTTCTTGACCCGGTGGTGGATCTCCCGGATGGTGGCTTCCTTGGTGAGCAGCTCACGCTCCCGGCGGCGCAGCTCGGTCACGTCCCGGACCAGGATCAGCGCCCCGGTCCGCTGGCCGCCCACGATGAGGGGGATCGAACGCAGCTGGACCACGGCTCCGTTGCCGTCGATCTCTGTCTCCTTCGGGGCACGACCGCGCGCGACTAGCATCAGCGACTCATCAACGGGCTCGCCCTTCTTGGCCGCCTTGGTGAGCGACGCGCTGG
>JAICUO010000419.1 GCA_025935815.1 Streptosporangiaceae bacterium | reverse complement strand
GGTCGGTCTTTTTTGTGGGAATGGGGGGCTCCGCCCCCGCGCCCCCGGCTGCGGGGGGTGCCGGGGGGGCCGTGGCCCGCCATTTTGCCCCCAAACCCCGTAAAAACGCCCGGCACTCGCTGACGATCATGCACCGTGAAAAGGGTCACTGTTCCCAGTCGATAAGCATGAGGTGAGCGGGGTGGGTGCGGCTGCGGAAGCGCGGCGAGGGCGGATCTGGGGTGGGAGGGTTAGCGGTTCGTTCGAGACGGGGAGCCGCTACCCCGGGTGAGGACCCGCTGCAGGACGAGCGCGACGACGGACAAGACGCCGATCGCGATCGCGGTCGGGACCGGGTTACCGAGGCCGCCCAGCCCCGCCAGTGGCGCCAGGAAGGCACCGAACAGGAACGGCAGCGCCCCGTGGAACGCCGACGCCGTTCCCGCGATGGCGCCCTGGTCGGCCATGGCCAGCGCCGTTCCGTTAGGGCGCATCATGCCGAACGCGGCGACGAACACGAACAGCGGGACGAGCAGGGCGATCAGCGGGGGATGCGCGGTGAGCGCGGCGACCAGCAGGGCCCCGGCGGCCGCCACCATCACGATGAGCGGGACGACCACCAGCGTCTCGACCTTGCGCTTCTTCACCAGGCGGGTGCCCAGCTGGGCCATCAGCACCAGGCCGATCGAGTTGATCATGAAGAACAGGCTGAACAGCTGCGGGCTCTTCCCGTAGCCGTCTTCCACGATGAACGGCAGCGTGGAGATGTAGGTGATCAGCGCGGCGGTACCGAACGCGACCGCCGCCGTGTTCCCGGTGTACTGCCGGTCGCGCAGCAGCGTCCGCGAGTCCGCGAGCAGCCGCCGGAAGTGCGGCCGGGTGCGGCGGGCGGCGGGCAGCGTCTCCGCGAGGAACCAGCTGAGGGCACCGAGAACCAGCCCGAGCGCGGCCAGCGCGCCGAAGATGCCGCGCCAGTCGGTGAACCGCAGGATCTGGCCGCCGAGCACCGGGGCCAGCACCGGGGCCAGGCCGAAGACGAGGGTCAGCGAGCCGAGCACGCGGGCTAGCTCCTTGCCCTCGTACATGTCCCGGACCATGGCCAGGCTGAGTACCACGCCGGTCGCGCCGGCCGCGCCTTGCAGGAAGCGCAAGATGATGAGCGTGACGACATCGGGCGCGACGGCGCAGGCGACGCTGAGCGCGGTGAAGGCGGCCAGCCCGATCATCAGCGGACGGCGGCGGCCGTAGCCGTCGCTGAGCGGGCCCGCGATGAACTGGCCGACCGCCAGGCCCGCCAGGCACCCGGACATGGTCAGCTGCACCATCGGCTGCGTGGCGTGCAAGTCGGTGGCCATGCTGGGCGTGGCCGGCAGGTACATGTCCATCGACAGCGGGCCGAACGCCGACAGCGCCCCGAGGATAATCAGCTCGGCTAGCCGTCGGCGGGACGACAGGACCCGGGGCGCACTGGACTCGGGTTGCGAGCCGGCTTGCCCGTCGGCCCGCGAAGTCTCAGAAGTCATCGCTAAGGATGCTACGCGTGCGCTCCGAGCTGGGAAATGTCGAGGATCCCCCCCTGTGGGCGACGTGCGGCCCGGTTCACCGCGGCCTGAGTGCGGGCCCAAACGCCTCATCGGGTGGCTCGAGCTCGGCGAAGACGCCGGTGCGCTCGGTCGCCTGCCAGCGCTGGCGCGTGCCGAGCAGGGCGGCGATCACCGACTGGATCGTGACCAGGTACATGAGCTGCCGGTAGACGATGAGCTGGAACGGCAGGACCCACACGGCGCGCAGCTTCTCCCGGTCGAGGCGGAGGGCGTATCCGGCCACAAGCAGCTGCAGCGCGGTGAACGAGAGCCAGAACGCCGCCACCCGCGCCGGGTTCAGGAACACGATGCCATACACCGAGAACACATCGATCAACGGGGCCAGCAGTGGCAGCAGAATCTGGAACAGCCACAGGTAGGTCAGGCAGCAGCGGCCGAACCGGCCCGACTGGCCACGCTCGGCGAAGGCATGCCGGTGCTTCCACATCGCCTGCATCGTCCCGTAGCACCAGCGGTACCGCTGCCTCCACAGCACCCGCAGCGTCGCCGGGACCTCGGTCCAGGCGATGGCCTGCGGGGCGTACACGACGCGCCAGCCGGACCGGCACAGCGCCATCGTCAGGTCGGTGTCCTCGGCCAGGGTGTCATGGCTGACCCCGCGCACCCGGTATAGCGCCGCGCGGCGGAACGCGCCGATCGCCCCCGGCACGGTCGGCATGATCCCGAGCAGGTCGTACATGCGGCGGTCGAGGTTGAACCCGACCACGTACTCCAGGTGCTGCCAGCGGCCCAGGAAGCCCTTCCGGTTGAACACCTTGGTGTTCCCGCTGACCGCCCCCACGTCGGGGTCGGCCAGCGGTGCCACGAGCTTGCCGATGGTGTCCAGCTCGAAGATCGTGTCGCCGTCAACGAGGATCAAGACGTCCGACTGAGCTAGCCGGATGCCGGTGTTGAGCGCGCCCGGCTTCCCGGAGTTCCGCTGGGTGATGACCCGGACGAACGGATAGCCGAGGGCCCGCGCGACCCGCGCGGTACCGTCCGTCGAGCCGTCATCGACCACGATGATCTCCAGCCGTCCGCGGTAGTGGCTCTCGGCCATCGACCGGACCGTGGCGGAGATCCCCGCCTCCTCGTTGTAGGCCGGGATGACGATCGTCACGTCCGGGAGAAACGGCGGCGCATCCCTGGGGATCCAGCGGGCGGCGCGCAGCTCGCGACGGCGGGCCACCACCGCGAACCCAGTCAGCAGCAACAGCCGGATAACCGACAGCACGGTCATCACCACGAGGGCGATCGAGAAGATGACCAGGGCCCGGTCGGCGACCTGCTGGACCAAGATGAGCAGCGTGCCGGCCAGGTGCGCCGAACCGGTCACCGGCACGTCGGCGCTGGCGAGTCGCAGCGCCGAGGTGACGGTCGTGAACTGATAGCCGCGCGCCTTGAGCTCGGTGATGATGCCCGGCAACGCGGCGAGCGTCTGGTCCCGGTTCCCGCCGCCGTCGTGCAGCATGATTATCGCGCCGGCCCCGTTCTTCGGAACGGCGACGCGGACGATCGGGGGGACGCCCGGCCGGGCCCAGTCCTTGGTGTCCACGCTGGTGAACACCATGAGGTAGCCGTCCCGCCCGGCGGTGACCGACGCCTGCCAGTCCGCCGCGGTGATCGCGTCGGGGGTGGACGAGTACGGCATCCGCAGCAGCCGGGTGTGGATCCCGGCCGCGCCGGCCAGGGCGTTCTGGGTGAGGGTGAGCTCGAAGTTCTCCCGCCCCGCGCCGACCGTGGCCAGGTTCGGGTGCGTGTAGGTGTGCGAGCCGATCTCGTCGCCGTCGGCGAGCACCGCCCGGACGATCTGCGGGTTATTCGCCACGCGGGCGCCGATCATGAAGAACGTGCCGGGGACGTGGTACCGGCGCAGGACCGCGATGATCTTCGGCGTCCAGGTGGGGTCGGGGCCGTCGTCGAAGGACAAGACCGCCGTCTTCGGCGGGATCTGGTAGCTGACCGGGCCACCGCGCGGTCCGCCAACCGGCGCGACGACCGGGCCGCCCGCCACGACGGCGGCGGGGCCGGGTGCCGCGCCCGCCCCGGCCGCGGGCTCGCTGGCGGCGTTCTCCCCGAGCACGCCGTGCGTGTAACCCTCGATCAGCAGGCCCAGCGCGAAGATGATGACCATCGAGATGATGAGGAGCCAGTGGCCGCGCGGCGTCCGCGACATCCGGCGCGGCCGTCGCGCGCGGTCGGCCATGGTATGCCGCTCGGCGGGGCGGGCTGGCATCGAGGTCAGGCCGTGGGCGTCGGGGTGGCCGTGGTGTGCGGGTTACCGTGGGTGGTGCCCGACTTCCCGTGCGTCGCCGTCACCGTCGCGCTCGCCGAACCAGTCGGCGTGGCCGTCGCCGACGGCGTCGACCCCGCGGAGGTCGACGGCCTGGCGGACGTGCTCGCTGACGGCGGTGATGTCGTCCCCGTCGCCGGCGATCCCGGCTGGCCGGGGGCGGTCCCGCCGGTCCCCCCGCCGCCATCGCCAGAGGCGGGGACGCCGCTCACGGTGGCGTGGCCGAGGGGGACCGTGCCCGCCTGCTGCGGGTCGTGCTTGACGGCGGCGGGGGGACCGGCCCATTGCGTGAACGGGGCCTGCGGGCCGCCGGTCATCGCGACGACGACGGCCACCAGGCACGCCACGATCGCCGCCATGAAACCGAAGCCCGCGAACCGCAGGATCTGATGGCGGCGCCCGGACGGATCAGCGAAAACCGGTCTGGACTCCACGGGACGCGATTGTAGTGATCAGCGGCCTGTGACGTGGGGTTCCTCGCGAATCTGCCCTAAAGCCCTAAGCCCTAGTGGCACGGGTCCTGCTGGTCCCAGCGGCTGACCGTGGTGGTGGCACCGATGTCGTCGCGGTGCCCGGCGGCCAGCCGCGCCCACTGGGCGGTAGGACGGCCATCGAGGCGGAACTGCCCGCCGCCCAGCGCGAAAGTCCGCGGCCAGCCCTCCGGGGAATCCTCCCAGGGCTCCTGGCGGCCGTACAGGGTGATGTCAAGCAGCCCGTAGCTAGGCGACCACGCCTCCGCTGCCCGTCCGGAGCTCCAGTAGGTCTCGTAGACCCGGTTCTCTTCATCGCGCAGGTAGCAGACCTGCATGCCGAACCAGCGCCCGGCGATCAGCGCGTCCTTGGAGTCCGCCCCGACCGAGTACCAGGGGATGTCCCAGCCCATGAAGTCGCGGTAGGCGCGGCTTTCCCGGTATGGCCCCTGGCAGAACGTGGCGTACGTGATGTCGCGCGAGTGGAGGTAGGACAGGTCGCCGACCCCGTTGGTGAAGAAGGTGCAGCCCTCGCACTGGCCCTCGGCGGGCTGGCCGTCGTGCCACATGTGGAAGTAGGCGATCAGCTGGCGGCGGCCCTCGAACACCTCAAGCAGCGGAACCGGGCCGTGCTCGCCGACGAGCGGGGTCGCGGGGTCGACTTCGACGATGGGCAGCCGGCGGCGCGCCGCCGCGATCGCGTCCCCTTCCCGGGTGCGCGCCTTCTCCCGGACCAGCAGGCTGTCCAGCTCGGCCTGCCACGTGGCGCGGTCCACTACCGGGGGCAGCGGCGGCGCGCTGGCCTTCTGGTCATCTGTCATGTTCGCCTCCGAGGTTACGGCTCCAAGGGCGCCAGCCCCCGAGGACCGCGCCCTTCGAGGAACAGACGATGACCGCCGCCGAAACTCATCGGCCACCGAGGCGCGTACCGGCCGCCCGGCACTTAGCCCAGGCCCGCGCGTCGGCGACAGGACAGCCGGAACCGAACCTGCCCGCGCGTCATTGGTCTAGGTGGGTTCCCTACCGGAGTGCAGCTGGGTTCCGGGTTTATTGGGTGATTAGCCCCATCGCTTGCTGGCGCCGGGCCGGGCAGGCTCGTGGGCATGGACAACTGGCTTACGGGGATGCCGCGCGGCCGGCGGCTCGCCGCGTGGTACGTGGGGTTCGCGGTTTACGCGGCCGGGGTGGCGCTGTTCAGCGGGCTGGGACAAGACCACTGGTGGGGCACGTGGGCGGCGGGCGGCTATGCCGCCGCGGCGGTGACCGCGGCGGCCGCGGCCGTGGTGTCGCGGCGCTCCGCCCGGGGCGGCAGGCTCCTGGTGGCCGCCAGCGTGGGCGTGAGCGTGGCGGGCGCACTGATCGCGCCGACCCTGTGGCTGATGGCCACGGCCTCAGCCCTGCCGGACGTCACGGTCGTGGCCCGGTCCGGGGTGCTGCTACTGCACCATGGCAGCCCGTACCTGCCGCTCGCGGCGCTCGCCAGCGGTGGCTGGCTGGCCTACAACCCGTACCTGCCGGTGATGGCGCTGTTCGGCCTGCCGGGGGCGCTCGGCGTGCCCGGTGGCACGCGGCCCACCCTGGTGGCGGCCACGTTCCTGGTCCTCTACGCGACGTTCCGGGTGATGAGGGCACCGGGCTGGGCCGCGCTGGGCTGGGCCGCGTTCGCGCTGTCGTGCCCGGTCATGGCGTTCCCCCTCACGATGGGCATCACCGACCCGCCGGTGATCGCCCTGACCTGCCTGGCGCTCGCGCTGCTGACCCGGCGGCCCGGCAGCGGCGATGCGCGAGCCGCTCGCCGGAGCCTCGTGCTCGCCGCGGTCATCCTCGGCGTCGCATGCGCGATGAAGTACACGGCCTGGCCCGCGCTGGCCGTGACCGCCATCATGGTCATCACCCGTGACGGGGCGCGCGCCGGGATCAGGTTCGCGGGCGCCGCGCTCGGGACGGCCGCCGCCCTGGTCGCGGCCCTGGCTCCGGCGGCCCTGCCGCACCCGGCCGCCCTGATCGAGAACACGGTCGCCTACCCGCTCGGCCTGACCACCGCGAAGTCGCCCGCGCAGAGCCCGTTGCCCGGCCACCTGCTCGCCACGCTCGGGCCCGCGGGCCACCTCGCCGCGATCGCGCTGCTGGTGGCGGCGAGCCTCGCGATCGCGGCATCCCTGGTGGTCGCGCCACCCGCGAGCCCGGCCAGGGCCGCGATTCGCATCGCCATCGGGCTTACCGCGCTGTTCGCCCTGTGCCCGGCGACCCGGTGGGGCTACTTCATCTACCCCCTGGCCCTGATCGCATGGGCCGCGCTGGAGCGCTCGCGGCACGGATCGCACGGATCCCCAGAACCAGCCGGCCCTCATGAGCACTGCTGGCAAGCGAACGTCCTAGTCCATGCCGGGGCGTAGCCAGGTGACGGGGACTGATTGCGGTCGCGAGTAAAAGCGGACTGGCGGCATGAGGCGTGGCGTTTCCGGATGTCGCGGGCGCTACCGAGTGACGGGTCGCCGGCGGGACCGGCCACCCTCGTCTCCCCGATTCGGGCACAAGCGCATCAGGTGAACCCTAAGATCACCTCGTTGAAGATCGCTGGCAGCGCCTGCTGGGCCGTGCCGATGCAGAAGAGAAGAAAGGCATGGAGAATGTTCAAGCTCCGCTGGAGCCCGCGTGC
>JAICUO010000466.1 GCA_025935815.1 Streptosporangiaceae bacterium | reverse complement strand
TGGGGAAGGTGACGTCCTGTGGGCCTGCTGTTGACGTCGGCTGGCGCGGGCCGCGGGGCTGACCGGGGCCTGGGGTGCCCGTGGGCTGTTCCGGCCGCACTGAGGTTGCGAAACCCGGGCCGGGGGTGCTGGTGGGCGTCCGCTAACGTTGCGGGTCGTGGAGGTTGAGACAAGCTCCGGGCCGGCGCGGGTCGAGGTCCAGGAACCGGCCGGGGAGCGGGGGTTCCTGCTGGTGCTGACGCACGGGTCAGGGGGGACGCCGGACTCGGCGGACGTGCTGGCCGTGCGCGACGCGGGCCTGGCCCTCGGCGCGGTGACGGCGCTGGTTACCCAGCCGTACGTCGTCCGCGGCGCCCGCGCGCCGGGGTCGGCGGACAAGCAGGACGCGGCCTGGGCGCAGATCGTCGCGGCGCTCGCGCACGCCCATCCGGGGCTGCCGCTGATCCAGGGAGGCCGCAGCAACGGGGCGCGGGTGGCGTGCCGCACCGCCCAGGCGGTGGGCGCGCGCGGGGTGATCGCGCTCGCCTTCCCGCTGCACCCGCCCGGGCACCCCGAGCGATCCCGGGCAGGCGAACTGGCCGCGGCCGGGACCGCGGTCCTGGTGCTAAACGGAGACCGGGACCCGTTCGGGGTCCCGGAGGGGAAGAAGCTAGCCCGCGTGGTCGTGCTCCCTGGTGAGACGCACGCCCTGTCTCGGAACCCCGCGGTGATCGGCGATGCCGCCACCGCGTGGCTGCGCGAGCTACTCGCGATCTAGGCCAGCACTAGTGCTAGGCCGCGCGAGTCGCGTGGTCAGTCGGACGGTGCGGCGCGATCGTCACGCCGTTCGGCAACAACTCGCCGGTGTCCTCGAAGATGACCACGCCATTACAGAGAAGGCTCCAGCCTTGCTCTGGGTGACTGACTACCGTGTGAGCCGCCTCGCGGTCCGGTGCCGAAGCATCGGGGCATGGCGGCGTGTGCGGGCACATTCAAGTGCCTCCTGGCTTTCCCTCATGAGACTCCGGTCTAGACCGCTGCGGCTCCCCTGCCGGTGGCCTAGACCACTTACTCTCAACTTTGCCCCGTCGTCCTGTAATACGCAAGCAACTTGGGATTGGTTCATACAGGTTTCGCCGAGGTGTTATCCGCTCGCGATGATTACCGACAGTAGTATTCCCGTAACTCACAGTGATCATGCTCCATGAATACCACTAGTTAAGAGAGGCTACGTGCCGGCTAGATACTATGCCCTCGCATGACTCTTTGGCCCGAATTATCCGGTGGCCACGTCCCTAAACAGCCGGAACGCGCGGTACCTCGGGGATGTGGTTGAGCCGGTGGTTCTCCCGCAGCGTCAGCAGCCGCTCCGCCTCGGCGGTGATCACCCGGATCGCCGGGCGCGCCTTGGCCTTGCGGTAGAAGATGCGATCCTCATACCCGCGCGGGCCGATCTCGGCGCGCTGGGCCGCGTACGCCGCCTGCATCGCCGCGGTCAGCGCCGCGTCCAGCTCCTTGGCGAGCCGGTGCACCTCGGTGACCGGGGCGCGGGTGGCCTCCGCCTCGCGGAACGCGATGTCCGCCGCGCGCGCCGCGTCGAGCAGCTTGCCGCGCTGGGCGCCCAGCGCCGCGTCCGCCGCGTGCTTGTCCGCCGCCTCCTGGCTCGCCTTGTACGTCCCTGGCATCCCTGGTGTTCCGCCTTCCGACCCGCGTCCGCATGCAACTTAGCCAGGGAAATACTAGACCAGGCTGGCCGCCCACCGGGCGTGGAGGTCGGCGTACTCGCCGTCGCCGCCGAGCAGGTCGGCCGGGGCGCCGTCCTCGATGATCTCCCCGGCCCGCAGCACTAGCACCCGGTCGGCGATCGCCACCGTCGACAGCCGATGCGCGATGATCACCGCGGTGCGGCCAGTCAGCACGGTGCGCAGCGCGGCCTGGACCAGGCGCTCGGACGGGATGTCAAGCAGCGCGGTCGCCTCGTCGAGCACTAGGACCGCCGGCGCGGCGATGAACGCGCGGGCGAAGGAGATGAGCTGCCGCTGGCCCGCCGACAGCCGCCCGCCGCGCTTGCCGACCGGGGTCTGGTACTCCAGGGGCAGCGCCGCGATGAACTCGTGCGCCCCGATCGCCCGCGCCGCCTGCGCCACCTCGGCGTCGGACGCGGCCGGGCGGCCGAGCCGGATGTTGTCGGCGACCGTGCCCTCGAACAGGAAGCTCTCCTGGGTGAGCAGCACGACCTCCCGGCGCAGCACCGCGTTCGGCAGGTCGCGCAGGTCCACGCCGTCCAGCGTGACCCGCCCGGCGAGCGGGTCGTAGAACCGGGCCATCAGCCGGGCCACCGTCGTCTTGCCCGCCCCGGTCTCGCCGACCAGCGCGACCGTCTGCCCGGCCGCGATGTCCAGGCTGAAGTCCGGCAGCACCACCGCGGCAGTGCCCTCCCGGGGGGACGACCCCCCGGAGCCCCCCGGACGGTAGCCGAACCGGACCGACTCGAACCGCACGCGCCTGCCGAAGGAGGGCAGGGCGCTGGAGGTGGCGGCCGCGGGCGGCGGGAGGGTGGTGGCCGGGGTCCGGGAGGAAGGCGCGGGCGGCGCGGCAAGGGCGGGGGAGGCGGCCGAACGGGGGATCGCAGGCGCCGGCGGGGCGGCAGCGGGCAGCGCCAGCGGCGCGGCGGGCTCGGGCACGGACGGGTCTTCCTCCAAGATCCCGGACAGCTTCTCCAGCGCCGACGCGGCGCCCTGGAAGGAGTTGTAGAACTGGGACACGTCCTGCAGCGGGTCGAAGAACCGCTGCAGGTACAGCAGGAACGACGCCAGCACGCCCACCTTCATCGAGCCGTCGATGACCAGGACCCCGCCGTAGACCAGCACGGTCGCGATGACGACATTGGCCACCAGCGATATGCCGGAGGCGAACACGGCGTTCAGCCGGGAGGACCAGGCGCTGGCCTTCGCGTACTCGCCGGACAGCTCGTCGAAGATCTCCTCGTTGCGATGCTCGCGGCGGAACGCCTGCACCGCCCGCAGGCCGCCGAAGGTCTCCACGAAGTGCACGATGACCAGCGAGTTCGCCTCGCGGATGCGCCGGTAGGCGATCGCGGAGTGGTTGCGGAACCAGCCGGCCAGCAGCGTCAGCGGCACGAACGCGGCCAGCACCACCACCGCCAGCCTCCAGTCCAGCAGCAGCATCCCGGTGCCGACCAGCAGCAACGTCAGCACGGCGGAGATCAGCGAGTCCAGGCCCTCCTCGAAGAGCGCCGAGATCGCCTCGATGTCCGATGTCTGCCGGGAGATCACCCGGCCCGAGGTGTAGGACTCGTGGAACGCCACCGACAGCGCCTGCATGTGCCAGAACACCCGGCGTCGCAGCTCGAGCACCACCGCCTGGCCAACCCGGCCGGTCATGGTGACGAACGACCGGGTGGCGACGGCCTGCACGGCCACCGTCACCGCGAACGCCGCCGCGATCCACGTGAGCGGCCCGGCGTCGCCGGAGGAGGTGATCGGCGGGATTCCCTGGTCGATCGCGACGCCCACCAGCCACGGCCCGGCCAGGGCGGCCAGCGAGGCGACCACGATCGCCGCCGCGGTCGTCATGACGCCCCGCTTGTGCGGCCGCAGCAGGTCGGTCAGCAGCCCCCGGCTGCGCCGCCGCAGCAAGGCGGCCAGCGGCGCGGACACGTCATCAACCTTCTCCGCGGCAATCCCCCGCCATTGGAGACCGGCGGGCTGCGGGGCGGCTTCCCCGGTCATCGGGCGACCTCCTCCATGGTCATCAGGGACGCGTACTTGGGCTGGGTGGCCAGCAGTTCGCGGTGGGTGCCGACGGCGGCGATCACGCCGCCGTCCAGCAGCGCCACCCGGTCGGCGAGGGCCACCGTCGAGGGCCGGTGCGCCACGACGAGGGCGGTGGTCCCGGCCAGGACCTCGCCCAGTGCCCGGGTTACCCGCTCCTCGGTGTGCACGTCCAGCGCCGACAGCGGATCGTCGAGCACTAGGACCTGCGGCCGGGCCAAGATCGCGCGGGCCAGCGCGACGCGCTGCCGCTGCCCGCCGCTCAGCGCCATGCCCTGCTCGCCGATCCGGGTGTCCAGCCCCCAGGGCAGGTCATAGGCGAACCGGGCCTGGGCGGCGGTCAGCGCCGCCTCGACCTGCGCGGCGGTCGCGTCGGGCGCGCCGAACATGACGTTCTCCCGCACGCTGGCGGAGAACAGTGTCGCCTCCTCGAACCCGAAGCCGACCAGGGTCCGCAGCTCCGGCAGCGGGATGTCGCGCACGTCCCGCCCGCCGATCAGCACCCGGCCTCCGGTCACGTCGGCCAGCCGCGGCACCAGCTGCAGCAGCGTGGTCTTGCCCGACCCGGTCGCGCCGGTGATGACGAGCGTCTCCCCGCGCGCCACGGTCAGGGTCACGTCGCGCAGCACTGGCTCCGCGCTGCCCGGGTACCGGAACTCGACGGCCTCGAAGGACAGCTGTCCCCAACGAGCCGGGCTGGCTGCCTGGCTGGGCGGCGGCTGGGAACGGGCGGCCGGCACGTTCCGTTGCGGCCCATGATCGGGGGGATTGGCAGTGCTGGCGGGGACGGAGGTGATCGACGGCTTGGTGTCGAGGATCTCCAGGACCCGCTGCGCGGCGGTGGCGGCCTCCTCGCCGGAGGCGAGGATGTAGCCGAGTGCCTCGATCGGCCAGACCAGCTGCAGCGCGAGGGTGATGAAGGCAACCAGCCCGCCGATGGTCAGCGCGTGGCGGCTGACCGCGAGCGCGCCGAGGACGAGGATGAGGGCGATCGCGGCGTTCGGGATGAGGTCGAGCATCGACCAGAACGACCCGAGCAGCCGCGCCATCGACACCTTGGTCGTGTACATCTGGGTGGCCTGCGCCGCGTGGGTGGCGGCGGCCTCGGGGGCGCGGCCGAGGGCCTTCAGCACGCGCACGCCGGTGGCACCCTCCTCGATCAACGTGGCCAGGTCGCCTTCTTGGTCCTGGACCCGGCGGGCGAGGATCTTGTAGCGGCGCTCGAACCGGAGGCAGAAGACCACGACCGGGGCGACCATGCAGCTGGCGGCCAGCCCCATCCACCAGTTGAGCCTGATGAGCAGCACCGCGACGGCGGTGAAGGTGGTGACCGTGATGATGAGGAAGACCAGGCCGAACCCGGCGAACCGGCGGATGGACGACAGGTCGGAGGTGGCGCGCGACAGCAACTGGCCGGACTGCCAGCCGTCGTGGAAAGCCGGCTCCAGGTTCTGCAGGTGCGCGTACAGGTCGTCGCGGAGCGTCTTTTCCATGCCGGCCACGGCGCTGCCCTGGACCCAGCGCCGGATCAGGCTGAGGGCCGCCTCGGCGATGCCCAGGCCGGCCGCGGCCAGCCCGAGCGGGAGCAGCAGGCGCTTGTCGTGGTGGGTGATCGCGCCGTCGATGATCGACTTGGTCAGCAGCGGGATGGCGATGGCGGCCGCCTCGGCGCCGAGCGCGGCCATCAGCATCGACAGCAGCTGCAGGCGGTAAGGGCGAAGGTAGGGGCGCAGCCGCCACAGTGCGGAAACAGGTGCGGCGGCGGCAGGGGTTGCGGTGGACCGTATATCTGACCCCGTTTCGGACACTGGCGGATATTAGATCGACGTGAATCGAATTGTCACCTGGTTTTTCCGCGCGGGACGGCGGCGGGGGGCGGCCGCGGTGAGCGCGATGCGTGTTTGCTGCCTGGCTAATCGTGATCAAGTGGTAGCTTGTCGCGGAGGGTTAAACAATCGTTTCGGAGGGTAATTGTGATGGGCCGTTACCTGTCCGGGCTGTGCGCCGCCGGCCTGGGCCTGTGCGGCGGCGGCTGGCTGATCGTGACCGCCGTGCTGGTGGGCGGGGCACCGAGCGATGCGACGCTGGTGACCCTCGCCACGGGCGCCGGGGTGGCGCTGGTCTCGGTGGTGGCGCTGGGGTGCTGGTCGCTGGCCTGGCGGCAGCGGATGCGCAGCGACGGGGTGCTGCGGGTGGAATCCCGGCCACCGTCGCCGCGCCAGGCCCGGCGCAGCCGCCGGGCGCTTCGCCGGGAGATGCGGCGCGCGGCCAAGAAGCGGGCCCGGCGCGGGCCGGGGCCGGAGGCGCCGCCCGGTTCCGGCCGCCCGGCTCGCTCCGCCCGGCCGGACACCGGGCTAACGGGCCTGGGGCTGGCCGGGACGAGCATCGCGCACCTGGTCCCGGACCCGCGGGCCCCGGTAACCCCGGCCGCCGCCGCCCGGGGAGGCGAACGGAAGGTCCCCGCGACCGGCCCGCCCGTGCCCGCCCCGCCCGTGCCCGCCCCGCCCGTGCCCGCCCCGCCCGTGCCCGCCCCGCCCGTGCCCGCCCCGCCCGTGCCCGCCCCGCCCGTGCCCGCCCCGCCCGTG
>JAICUO010000574.1 GCA_025935815.1 Streptosporangiaceae bacterium | reverse complement strand
CGCCCGGCGGGCCGGGTCAGCAGGTAGCGCAGGGTCCCGTAGCCGGCCTCCCCGGACACGGAGTCGCCCGCGACGACCGCGACCACTAGCGGGAGCACCAGGATGAGGAGCGCCTGCAGCGCGATCAGCGTGAGGAAGACGCCGTTGCCGGCCAGCTGGTTGAAGAACACGGCCGGCCCGTTGCCGCCGCCGTTGTTGTCCGGGTGGGGGGCGGCGATCTTCAGCCCGATCCCGATAAGCAGCGGGAACCCGAAGACGACCAGGAGCAGCAGCTGGTTGCGCCTGCGCCGGAAGACGAGGCGGAGCTCAGAGCCGAAGAACCTCAGGTACGCCGCAACGGCCGGTGGCGGCTGCCCTTCCTCAGCCCGCCGCGCCGCGGTCAGGCCGGCCGCGGCGTCAGTGACTTCAGCGCTCAACGTCGAATCCCTCTCCGGTCAGGCCCACGAAGAGCTCTTCCAGGCTGGGGGTCTCCACCACCAGCTCGCGGACGCCGACGCCCGCGTGCACGAGCTCGGCGGTGACCCGCTCCGGCTCGGTGTCGCCGAGCTCGGCGGTGAGCACGCCGTCGGCGGCTCGCGGGTCGGCCAGCGCCAGCTTGGCGAACACGGTGGCGGCCGCCTCCACGTCGGTAGTCTTCACGCTGACCCGCGGGGCGTGAGTGCGGCGCAGGTCCGTCAGCGCCCCCTGGAAGACCAGTTGCCCGGTGCGCATGACGCCCACGTGGGTGCAGACCTGCTCGACCTCGGCCAGCAGGTGCGAGGACACGAAGACGGTGATGCCGTCGGCCGCGATCTGCCGCACTAGCGCGCGGACCTCGCGGGTGCCCTGCGGGTCCAGGCCGTTGGTGGGCTCGTCGAGGACGATCAGGTCGCGGGGGCGCAGCAGCCCGGCGGCGATCGCCAGCCGCTGCTTCATGCCCAGGGAGTAGTTCCGGTACCGCTTTCTCGCCGCCGCGACCAGCCCGACCCGCTCCAGGGCCACGCCGATCCGGGCCTTGGCGGTGCGCGGGTCGGCGGTCCGGTCGGCGGCGTCGCAGCGGGCCAGGTTCTCCCACCCGGACAGGAACGGGAAGAACGCCGGCCCCTCGACCAGGGAGCCGACCCGCGCCAGCACCCGGACCGCGCCGTCCGGCATCGGCGTGCCGAGCAGTTCCGCGGTCCCGGACGTGGGGTAGGCCAGCCCCAGCAGCATGCGGATCGTCGTGGTCTTGCCCGAGCCGTTCGGGCCCAGGAACCCGTAGACCGATCCGGCCGGCACGGCCAGGTCAATGTGGTCAACGGCGACCTGGCCGCCGCGGAACCGCTTGGTCAGCCCGGAGCTGGCGATCGCCAGCGGGACGGAGTATCCGGACGCCAGCCCGGTGCCTGCGGCTGGCACTGAGCTGGCGTCCGGTCCCGGGACCGCACCTATCTGGTCGCTGTTTTCAGTCATTCAGCTGCGTTCCCCGTAATTGTCTCGGGCCTGCGGTCACCGGCGCTCGCGCTTCGCGCCTCTTGCTGTTATCAGCTTCGGTTAGCCGGGGTGGCGTGCCCCACGGCCGCGTACAGGACGCTTGGATCCACGGCGCCAAGGTACATCTCGTTGCCGACGAACAAGACGTTCACCAGGCTAGTGTGCAGCAGCGTGCCGCTTCCCCACGCGCCGCTCACCGGCTTGGCCGCCCCGAGCAGCGCGCCGATCGCCGCCTGGCTGTCCTTGCCGAACGCGCCGGTCCCCGCGGGAGTGGATGACCCCGGGCCGCTGGACTGGGGCGCCCGGGCGCCGGACAGCAGCGACTGGGGAGCCTCGACGACGGTGAGCCAGCTCTTGCCGTACGTGCCGGCCTGGCCCTTCACCGCGGGCAGGGTGCCCCTGGACTGAGCCGACGGCTTGTCGCCGTTGCTGACCGTGGCGCCGGGTGGCGGGGTGAACGTCAGGTTGGCCGGGTCGGGGGCGACATACGAGATGTCGGTGTAGCCGACCTGGAAGGCGGGGCTGGCCGCGCCCTTGGCGAAGACCTGGACGCGCAGCGGGACCCCCGTCTTGCCGTCAATGGCGATGCGCACCGAGCCGATCGTCGAGCGGGCGTCCTTGGGCGCGAGGACCAGCTGGTAAGCGGCCTGGCCGGCGACCGTGAGGGTCGACTGCACGCTGACGACGGTGGTCTTGCCGACCGCGTTAAGCGCCTCGCTGGCGGCCTGCTGGGGGGTGAGCGGCGTGCCGTCGGGAAGCTGGGGGGCGAGCCTCTTGTGCGCGGCGGCGTTGGCCTTGGCCTTGGCGCTGGCGGGGACATCGGCGGGCTCGGTGAACTTGGTGACGCTGTTGCCCGCGCTCTCCCACAGCCACACCGTGCTGTCGTTGCGGATGAGGTCGGTCTCGCTCATGGACTGCGGCACGGCGAGCCGGAAGTGCTTGCCGTCCTGGTAATAGACCTTGATCGTGTGCGAGCCGGTGAGCAGCGAGGCCAGCGAGGTCGGGTTGCCGACTTGCGGCAGCGCGGGCAGGCCGAGGGATGTCGTCTCCACGACGGTGCCCGTGAGCGGCGGGACCGCGTGGGTGCTCGCGATATCGGCCAGCAGCTGCGCGGGCGTCTTCGCCGGGAGGTTGGGGGACGCCTGCGCCGCGGTGATCGCCGAGCCCGCGATGACGCCGCCGGCGACGATGACTGCCGCGGCGGGCACCGCCCACCGGGCCTTCCTGGTTAGCCTCATTGACTGCATGCTCCCACTGTGCCGCAAGCCCACTGTGAAGACCCTGAGAGCGCCGCGAAGACCCTGAGAGCGCCGCGGCATCCGGCCGGCGGGCGACCCGGGTCAAGGCGCCCTCGGCGCGCGGTGAGCTAGCCGGTCAGGTCAGGTGCCGCGGGAAGCGGACGACTGCCCGCAGTCCGGGCGGTTCGGTGGCAGGCTCAAGGCGGGCGGCACCGCCGTGCGCCTCAGCGGTCGCGCGGACGATCGCCAGGCCCAGGCCAGCCCCGCCGGGGTCGTCGGCGTCGCGGCTGCGGGCGGAATCGAGCCGGGCGAAGCGGTCGAAGGCGCGCTCCAGGCCGGCTGCCGGGATGCCCGGGCCGTCGTCGGTCACGGTGACCTCCGCCCAGCGGCCGTCGGCGCGGACCCCGACCGTCACCGTCGACCTCGCGTAGCGCACCGCGTTGTCGAGGAGGTTGACTAGCAGCCGGTCCAGTCCGTCACGGTCGCCCATGACGACGGCCGCGCCGGGCACTCCGTCCGGCGCGGCGACGGGCCCGGGCTCGCGCGCGGCGCTCACGGTGACCACGTCCACCTTGGCGCCCTCGTAACGAGCGGCGACGTCAGTGGCGAGCACCGCCAGGTCGACGGGAGCCCGGCGGCTCCGGTCGGCCCCGCCGCCGCTCGCGGAGCGCTCGTCCAGGCGGGCCAGCAGCAGCAGGTCCTCGGCGAGGCGAGCCAGCCGCAGGGTGTCGGCATGCACGTCGCGCGCCGTCGCCTCCCAGTCCTGCAGCCCCGGATGATCCAGCGCCACCTCTAGCTGGGCGCGGATCGACGCGATGGGGCTGCGCAACTCGTGCGCCGTGTCTGAGACCAGGGCACGCTGCTTGCGCTGGGCGGCGGCCAGCCGGGACAGCATGTCGTTCAAGGTCAGGGCCAGTTCCCGGACCTCATCGCGCGCCTCCGGGACCGGCAGGTCAGAGCGCGGGACCCCTGTCCCCGCGATCCGCCCCGCGGCCCGGCGCAGCGCGCCGACCGGCCGCAACGTCGAGCCGACGACGAGCCAGGTGACCCAGGTGAACAGGCCGAACAGCACCGGCGTGCCCGCCACGAGCGCCCGCGCGACGACCGTGAGGCTGTCCGAGACTGAGTTGTACGGCACTGCCGCGATGACCAGCGATCCGTCGGAGGCGGCGATGGCATCCACCCGCAGCATCGACGGAATCCCGAACGCCGGGCCGTCCAGCAGGCGGCCCGCGTGCGCGGCGGCGCTCGCCGCAGCCTGCGATCGCGACAGCAGGGGCACCAGCCGGTCGGCTCCCGGTGACACGTTGGTGATCCGGCCGACGGGGTCAAGCACTTGCACGGTGACCCCCGGGGCGACCGGGACCGGAGTGGGCAGCCGGTGCGCGTTGATCAGGGCCGCGACCCCGGAGGCGGCCTGCCGGGCGGAATCATCCAGCGAGCGGGTCAGCGAGACCCGCAAGACGTTGAACAGCAGCAGGTCGAAGACCGCGAACGTCACGAGCAGGCCGGCCGCGGCCACGATCGTCACCCGGGCGCGCAGGCCCCGTCGCCGCCACCAGCGGGCCGGCGATCCCCGCGCGGGCTCGCGCCCTGCCTCGGTAACACCTGCATCGGTAACCACTGACCCGGCAACCGGTGGCCCGGCCGTTGCCGCCCCGTCCGCCGCTGGCCCGGAAGCCGCTGGCCCGGTCACCGTTACCCGCCGTCGGTGGCGAGCCGGTACCCCGCCCCGCGCACCGTCTGCACCGCATGTCGCCCGAACGGCCCGTCGATCTTCTTGCGCAGGTACCCGACGTAAACCTCGACGACATTCAGGTCCGCGATGTCGTCCGCGGAGTCCCAGACGTGCGAGAGCAGGTCGGCCTTGGAGACCACCAAGCCCGCCTGCCGCATCAGGAACTCCAGTAGCGCGAACTCCCGGGCCGTTAGCGAGACCAGGGCAGCCCCCCGGCGCACCTCCCGTGACGCCGGATCCAGCGACAGGTCGCCGCAGCGCAAAACCGGCGGCCGGGGAACCACGCCCCGGCGCAGCAGCGCCCGCAGCCGGGCGGCGAGCACCACATAGGAGAACGGCTTGGTCAGGTAGTCATCCGCCCCGAGGTCAAGCGCGTCCGCCTGGTCGTATTCACCGTCCTTGGCCGACAAGACGAGCACCGGCACCCAGTTCTCCGCCGCCCGCAATTCCTGGCACACCCGGTATCCCGACAGCCCCGGCAGCATGATGTCGAGCACGACGCTGTCGTAGGCGCCCTCGCGGGCCAGGTGCAGCCCCGTCACCCCGTCGTGAGCCAGGTCCACGACGAAACCCTCGGCCTCCAGGCCCCGCTTCACGGCGG
>JAICUO010000272.1 GCA_025935815.1 Streptosporangiaceae bacterium | reverse complement strand
GAATGGACGGTTTGATACCGATAGGGGCACCTCCGACTGAAGCTGCCGCCGCCACCGCCGGGACACGTTCAGCGCTATCCCGCCGCCCCTGGGTTAGCCCCGCACAGCGCCTGGACCAGCCCAGCCGGAAAACGTCCACCCCAGCACTTGGCTTGACCAGCTGGTCCCTCCAGACGAACAGCCGGACCTCCCCGCCCCAGGCCCTCACTGTCCCTGTGGCGGATGCCGACGTGCAAGCCGCTTCCTGGTCAGGCGTCACCGCGCCGCAGCCGCCACCCGGCCACCGCGACGAGGGCGACGGCGTAGCCGCACAGCAGCGCGAACCCGGACCATGGCGTCATCGAGCGGGGGCCAATCGTCCCGCCCCACAGCGCGTCGCCCGCGTTGGACGGCAGGAACCGCGCGAGGCCGGCCACGCCGCGTGGGAGCGCCGCCTGCGCCACGAGGGGCAGCACAAAGAAGATCCCCACGAGCGTCCCGATGCTGCCCGCAGTGCTACGGATGAGCGCCCCCATCCCGAAACCGCAGACCGCCGTGGCGGCCACGACAAGGGCCGAGCCGATGACGATGCGAGTCACCTGCGGATCGCCGAACCCGACGGGCTTGAGGCCGCGATGAGATTGCCACGCGAGCTCCCCGAGCACGAAGGCCACCACCGATGACACTAGGGTGAGCGGCAGCACGACCACGCAGAGCACGCTGAGCTTGGCCCACAGCAGCATCAGTCGGCGCGGCACGACGGATACCGAGATACGGATCATGCCGCTCCCGTATTCGCTAGTGAACATGAGGATCCCCAGCACGCCGAGCACGAGCTGGGTGATCAGGGCACCGAACTCGATCTGCTGCGCGACCTGGTACGGGGGCTCCTGCTTGGGCGCTCCGCCATTTATTTCAAGGACGACCAGGATGACCCCGAGGCCGACCACGAGGATGACGGTCATGGACAGCAGCCACCAGGTCGAGCGGACCGAGCGGAACTTCGTCCACTCCGAGCGCAGCACCCCGCCCATGGTGAGGTTGCCCGCCACGGGGATAGTCGACTTCGTAAAAGATGCGCTTGTCATGAGGCAATCTCCATTCCGGTCGTTGGTTGCGTAATCCACGCTTCAGGCGTCGCCGCGCCGCAGCCGCCACGCGGCCACCGCGACGAGGGCGGCGGTGTAGCCGCACAGCAGCGCGAACCCGGTCCAGGGCGACAGCGACGTCGGGGACAGCGCCGCGTTCCACAGCGCACCGCCCGCGTTCGAGGGCATGAGGCGCAGGAAGCCCTGATCGCTGGACGGCAGCGCAAGCCGCAACAGGAGCGGTAGCACGAAGAAGATCGCCGCGATCGTCGACAGGCCTGCCGCGGTGTTGCGGATGATCGCCCCGATCGCGAGCCCGAAGATCCCTGTGACGGCAAGGACGAGCCCAGCGCCAATGACGATCCGGGTGACCTGCGGATCGCCGAACCAGACGTGGGCGCGGCCACCATGGGGCTGGTGCACAAGGGTGCCGAGCACGAATGCCGCCACCGACGACGCCAGTGAAAGAGCCAGCACGACCGCACCGAAGACGCCGAGCTTGCCCCACAGCAACAGGAGCCGGCGCGGCACGACGGACAGCGAGGCCCGGATCATGCCGCTGTGGTACTCACCGGTGAACACCATGACCCCCAGCACGAGGAGCGCCAATTGGCTAAGCACGCTGCCATACTCGGTGCTCCTCGCGAACGCCGCCGCCGAGGCTGGCTTGCCGGACGCCCCTCCTGGGGACACGAAAACCGCGACGCCCACCGTGAGGATGACAGTGGTGGACAGCAGCCACCATGTCGAGCGGACCGAGCGGAACTTCGTCCACTCCGAGCGGAGCACCCCCGTCATGGTGAGGTTTCCGGCGACGGGCTCGCGCGGCCGGATGACGGTGGCGGCGGTCGGCATTACAGGTTCTCCAGCCCGGTGGCTCCGTATTCCACGCTGTCATGCGTGGCTTGCATGAAGGCCTCCTCCAGCGAGGCCCGCTCAACCCTGAGATCGAAGACGGGCACGCCGGCCTGGAGCGCGATGGTGCCGACCTCCTCAGGGGTGATGCCGTCGATGCGAAGCAGGTCCGGCCCGTCCGACGCGATCCGGACGTCCGCGCGGCCCAGCAGGCCGCGCAGCCGGGCCGCCTCAGGGCTGCGCACCACCACGGAGGTCGCCGTCGTCTTGGCGATGAACTGCTCGACGGTGCTGTCAGAGATCAGCCGTCCCCGGCCGATCACGATCAGGTTCGTCGCCGTCTGCGCCATCTCGCTCATCAGGTGCGAGGAGTAGAAGACGGTGCAGCCCTCATCGGCCAACGTGCGCAGCAGCGCCCGGATCCACCGCACCCCTTCCGGGTCAAGGCCGTTGACCGGCTCGTCCATCACGACCGTGCGGGGCCGCCCGAGGAGCGCCACCGCGATGCCCACTCGCTGGCCCATGCCGAGGCTGAAGCCGCCCACGCGCTTGCGCGCGACGTCGCCCAGGCCCACCATCTCAATGACCTCATTCACCCTGGCCTTGCCGATGCCTGCGGTCTGCCCGATGGCCAGCAGGTGATCCCGGGCCGAGCGGCCGGGGTGCACGGCCTTGGCCTCCAGTAGCAACCCAAGCTCAGCCATAGGGGCCGGGCTTGAGCGGTAGTCGCGACCGTTGACGCGGACCCGGCCGCTCGTCGGGACGTCCAGCGCCGCGATCATCCGCAGCGTGGTCGACTTCCCTGCGCCATTCGGCCCCAAGAACCCGGTGACCACGCCGGGAGCGACGCTGAACGTCAGGCCGTCCACGGCGACCTTGTCGCCGTAGCGCTTGGTGAGGTTCTCGACCTCGATCATGGCGGGCTGCTCTCCTTTGCGGTGCGGCTGTCGTGCGGAACGTGTGCAGCGTAAAAGCGGCTGGCAGGGCCGCGAATCGTCCGCTCGGCCCCACTTGCCGCCGGATGCATCCGCCTGCGGTCGTAGCGCGCGTACACCGGGAAGGTGACAGCGGCACGCATCCGGCCGCACCTGACTGTGTCGGGGTGGTCACGCGGTCGCGCCTGGCCTAGCCGCAGCGCCCCGTCACCCTCCCCGAAGGCGCGCACGTTGGCTGTGATCGCCCTGGCCGCGATGTGCGACCGCAGGCGTAGCGAGTACGCCTAAGGTCGCGGATGGCACCGCGCAAGACCATCCTTCAGGCGGCCGTGCGCGGTGCTACTTAACGCCTACCGTGTAGTTCACCGGCGATTCCGCCGCCTAGACCACGGAACCCGATTGGCTAGCCTCATGGCGATGATGATGCGACTGCTGCGAGCCAGTAGGCGCCATGGACGCTTGACCGCCCGCAGCGCGCTCGACATGCGGGGCAGGTTCACGGCCTGGCTACGCCGGCACCCGCTGGTCACTGACGCGATGGTGGCCGGGGGTGTGCTGGCGCTGTCCGTGCCGCCAATCACCGGGCCGACCGGCCACGACCACGCGCTCTCGCTGATCCTGATCTTGGTGATGACGTCCCTGCTTGTATGGCGGCGGCGCGCGCCCTTCACCATCCTCACGGCCATAACGGGTGTGGCCCTGGTCCAGCTCACCACCGGCACGCTGAACGGCGGCATTGCGTTGCTGGTCGCCTTCTACACTCTCGCCGTGTATGCGCCGGGCAGGCACATCCTGGCCGGGGTGGCGCTGCTGGAAGGCGCGGCCGTGGTCACGGTCTTGTCCTCCGACAAGTCGCTGCTGGCCTGGACGTCGCTGTCTAGCATTCTGTTGGCGACCTGGTTCACCAGTTACTACGTCCGCACCAGGCGGTCGTATCTCGCCTCGCTGGTCAGCCGGGCCGAGCGGCTGGAGCGCGAACGGGATACCCAGGCCCAGCTCGGCGCGTCGGCCGAACGCGCCCGGATCGCGCGGGAAATGCACGACATCATCGCGCACAATATCGCTGTGATGATCGCGCTTGCCGACGGCGCCACTTATACCGTGGCCGACAACCCCGGCCAGGCGGCGACGCTCATGGGCGAGGTCTCGGCCACCGGACGGTCAGCGCTCACGGAGATGCACCGGCTGCTCGGCGTGCTGCGCCAGCCAGCCGGGCCAGGGCACGTGCCGCAGCCCACCCTCGCCGACATCGATAACCTGCTGGCAGCCATCCGCGCGGCAGGCCTGCCGACCCGGCTGACCGTGACCGGACAGCCGCCCGCGCTCCCGTCAAGCATCCAGCTGGCGGCCTACCGCATCATCCAGGAGTCGCTGACGAACACCCTCAAGCACTCCGCCGCCGCGTCGGCGCGGGTCCAGCTTACGTACCTGCCAGACGGGGTCGAACTGGAAGTGACCGATGACGGCCAGCCGAAAGCCAGGCCTGTCGGCGCGCCCGATGCCGAGTCTTCTGGCGGGCACGGCATCACCGGCATGCGCGAACGCGCGGCGGTCTTCGGCGGGGAGGTCTCCGCCGGACCCGGCCCCGCCGGCGGCTGGCGGGTGCACACCATGCTGTACCTGCGCCCGGAGGCCACATGACCATCTCGATCGTGCTCGCCGATGACCAGCCCATGCTCCGGCTGGGCTTCTGCCTGGTCCTCAACGCCCAAGACGACATGCAGGTCGTCGGTGAAGCCGCCGACGGCGCGGCCGCAGTGCGCATGACAACCGCCCTGCAGCCAACCGTCGTGCTGATGGACGTGCGAATGCCCGGGATGGACGGCATCGAGGCCACCCGGCGCATCGTGGCATCAGCCAGCGCCGCCCGGGTGCTCATCCTCACCACGTTCGACCTTGACGAATACGCCTACGAGGGGCTGCGGGCCGGCGCGAGCGGCTTTCTCCTGAAGAACGTACCCCCACCGGACCTGATGTCCGCGATCCGCGCCGTCGCCAGCGGTGACGCAGTCGTCGCCCCCAGCGTCACCCGCAGGCTGATCGACACGTTCCTGCCGCACCTGCCATCAACTGGCCCAGC
The DNA here is from genome assembly GCA_025935815.1 of Streptosporangiaceae bacterium. GTDB lineage: Bacteria > Actinomycetota > Actinomycetes > Streptosporangiales > Streptosporangiaceae > Trebonia. The sequence continues at coordinate 5,358 of JAICUO010000272.1, read as the reverse complement.
GGGCCGACGCGAGCCACCTGAGCTCGCGACCCTGACAGCCAGGGAGCGCGAGATCCTTACCGAGGTCGCCACCGGGCTGTCCAACGCGGAGATCGCCGCCAAGCTGACGCTGGCTGAACCCACCGTCAAGACCCATGTTGGCCACGTACTCAGCAAGCTCCAGTTGCGCGACCGCGTTCAGGCCGTCGTTTATGCCTACGAACACGGCCTGATCGTTCCCGGAACCCACCTGCCCTGATGAGCAGTCACGCGGTCCTGCTGCCCGCCACGAACTGATCCTGTGATCTCCAGCCGGGGCGTGTCGGTCATCAAGCTGGCCAGCCGGCTGCGGCCGGGTTCGGATCTGGGGCGGGGCCCTAAAAGACAACGAGGTCGGACCGGGAATCTACGCCGACTTCCCGCCCGCGGTACCGTGAGATGACTCGCCACCGCCTACGCCAGCCAAGACGAGCCAGTGCAGGCGTCGGCTGTCGGGCGGCAGGCACTGGACCTGACCGCCCGCCTTACCTCGGCCCGCAGCGTCCGCTACGCACGCGACCTGGTGCGCATCCTGCATCCGCGAGCCGACGTCCCGGCGCCAGCCCGTCTCCTCCTCCGCCTCGCGCGCCGCCGCCGCGCCCGAGTCTTCGCCGTCGTCCACGTAACCACCCGGCAGCTCCCAGACCCAGCGGTCCACGATGAACCGGTGCCTGCGCATCAGCAGCACCCGCTCGCCGTGGATCACCCACTTGTGCGCGTCAGTCACGTAAGCGACACTACCGGCCACACGATAGCCAGCACCGCCAGGCTAAAGCGGACTGGCAGCGATCGCCGCCGACCGCCAGCTCGGGGATGGAGCTTGCCGAGCCACCCGCGTACCTGGGTCTTCCCTGGGTCAGCATCACCGCACGGACCCTGGCCCGGCGCGGCCAGGTGTCCGGTCCGCTGAACTGCCTGACATCACTGACCTTCCGGACCACGCCCTGCCGGGTCTTGCTCGTCCACGGCCAGTTCACGCTTGAAAGCGAAGCGGTCGCCGATGGTGCCCCGGCTGATCGGCTGACCGACTTCGAACAGCGTCGCTGGCCGGCCGAAGGCGTCTTGCCCTGCGCGGATCTCATAGGCCACGACGATCTCCCCATCGGATGCGGCCTGGCTGGTGACGCGATGCCGGGTCGCCCGGCCTTCCAGTACCCAGGTACCCGATAGCTTTTCGCGCAGGTCGAGTACCAGTCGGCCTTCCGCGATATGCCAGCCGAAGCGCAAGACGAAGAACCCGCCGCCGTCTCTGGACCAGTAAGCCCAGCCGCTCCCATCATGGCGGAAGGCGATGTCAGCAGCCTCCATGGCACCCTGGTAGAGGCTTTCATCTGACCAGTAGCCCACAAGATGCGTATCCAGCACGACTCCCATTCTGGATGCTGGCCTTGCCCTGGGGGCGATGAATCGACGCTCGGTTTCGTCGGCTAGCGGGCCGATGTGGTCGCGGGTCCGCTCGGCGAGGGTGCAATCCAGTAGGCGCGCAGCAGGTGCTTGCCCTTGAAGTCGTAGTCGATTCCGGCTCCAGGGGTGCCGTAGAACTGGAAGGCCCGGGACGCGCCGGGGTGAGCGCCGGAGCTGTTGAGCAGGGCGTAGAGCTGGTAGCCGCTGTGCTCGGGAAGGTACTGCTGAGCAAGCTTTGACATGGTGCCGGGGCTGGACTGGCCGGCGACTTGCCGCAACGTCGTGCCGAACTTGTCTCGCCGCGCTTCGTAACGCGGTGCTCAACTCGGCCATGCCCGGGACTCCCGACGAGCTAGCCTCCGCTATTCACCGGGTTTAGTTGCCGAGGGGATGTGGGCCTTTGAGCTGGTGTCCGGCGCCGTCGGCGTGCTGTGCCGGGTGATGAGGGCCAGCCCCGGGCCTTTCGCTTGATCCGAATGCCTGCCGGATTCCCTGGAGCACGTCTACCGGGTGCTGGGGATTTGCTCCTCCAGTTACTGGAGGAGCAAGACTGGCGCCATGGAGAACGACGGACCTCTGCTGACGATCGGTGAGCTGGCGAGGCGTGTTGGCGTGCCGGTGCGCACCATCCGGTTCTGGTCGGATAGCGGGCTGGTGCCGCCGGCTTCGCGGACGGACAGCGACCGCAGGCTGTACGACGCGGCATGCGTGGCCCGGCTGGAACTCGTGATGACCTTGCGGGAGCTGGGCGTGAGCCTGGCCAATGCCCGGAGCGTGCTGGACGGCCAGGTCAGCGCCGCGGCGGTGGCCGCCGTCCACTTGGAGGCGCTGGACACGGAGATCAGGGCGCTGCGGCTGCGCCGGGCGGTCGTGGCCGCCGTGGTGAAGCGCTCTGCCGACGGAACGGAGATGGGCATGATCAACAAGCTGGCACGACTGTCCGCGGCCGAGCGGCAACACATTATCGATGACTTCCTCGCGGAGGTGTTCGCCGGGCTGGACCCCAGCCCGGCGCGGTTCACCCGCTGGGCCGCTGCGCCGGACCTGCCTGATGACCCCTCGGCCGAGCAGGTCGAAGCGTGGGTCGATCTCGCCGAGATGGTAGCGGACAGGGACTTCCGCGAACAGGTCCGGCGGGTCGTCGCCGACGTCGGCATCCAGGTCCAGTCCGGCCGCTGGCTGGCCGACGTCGAGCGGGTGCAGGACCAGGCCGAGGCAGCCCGCCAGCGGGGAGTGCCGCCCGACTCCGCCGAAGCGGCCCGGATCGTGGCGCGGATTCTGGCGGGCGCCCCCGCCGGCCTGCGCCGGGCCGAGTTGCTGGCTCAGCTCGAAGCCGCGACTGATCCCCGGATCGAGCGCTACTGGGAGCTGACGGCCGTCATCAGCGGCCGCGGCCCGTTCCCGTCGCTGCAGCCCGCCCTGGAATGGCTGGCCGCCGCGCTGCGCGCGTGCCAGGACCGAACGGAGGCGGGCCAGTGATCGAGGTCTGCGGGCTGACCAAGCGCTATGGCTCAACGGTCGCTGTTGACCGGCTCAGTTTCGACGTCCCGCCGGGTGCCGTGACCGGCTTCCTGGGCCTGAACGGATCAGGCAAGTCCACCACCATGCGCATGATCCTCGGCCTGGACGCCCCGGACGCCGGGCACGCCCGCATCGGCGGCCAGGCCTACCGTCAGCTCCGCTGGCCGCTGCGCGAGGCCGGGGGACTGCTCGAGTCCAGGGCCTTCCATCCGGGCCGGTCTGCCCGCGATCACCTGGCCGCGCTGGCGGCCAGCAACGCGATCAGGCAGTCCAGGGTGGATGAGGTCCTGGAGCTAGTCGGGCTCCAGGCCGTGGCGCGCAAGCGGGCCGGGAAGTTCTCGCTCGGCATGGCGCAGCGTCTCGGCATCGCTGCGGCGCTGCTGGGAGACCCGGCCGTGCTGCTGCTCGACGAGCCGGTGAACGGCCTGGACGCGGAGGGAATCCGCTGGATACGCGGCCTGCTCCGGTCACTGGCCGCCGAAGGCCGGGCAGTCCTGGTCTCCAGCCACCTGATCAGCGAAATGGCCCTGATGGCCGACCGGCTCGTGGTGATCGGCAAGGGACGGCTGCTGGCCGACACCACCGCGGCCGAGCTGTCCGGCCGGGCTCCCAGCCTCGAAGAGGCATTCCTGCAGATCACCGGCGATAGCGCCCAGTACCAGGCAAGGAACCTGTCATGACCGCCCGCGCCAGCCACCAGCCCCCCGGCAGGTACCGATTCCGGCACCTGGCCCGCATGGAATGGATCAAGCTGCGCAGCCTGCGCTCCACCTGGCTTACCCTGGCCCTTGCCGTCATCGCGCCGGCGGGCATCGCCCTCGCGACCGGCGGCAGCAACACGACCAGCGGCGGCATGTTCGTCAGCAACACGCTGGTCGGCATGCTCATCGGCGTGCTGCTCACCGGGGTAGCCGGCGTACTGGCCATGACCAGCGAGTACACCTCCGGGACCATCAGCGCTACCTTCGCCGCCGCGCCACGCCGGCTCAGGGTCCTGGCGGCCAAGGCCGCGGTCATCGGCGCGGCGGCGCTGATCACCGGCGAGGCAGAGGCGATCCTGTCCTTCTTCGCGGGCGGCATGACCCTGCACCACGGCATCACCGCGCCCGCCCTCAGCCAGCCCGGCGTCCTGCGGGCGATCGTGCTCACCGGAGCCAGCCTCAGCCTGACCGGCCTGTTCGGGCTCGGCCTCGGGGCCATCATCCGGCACACCGCCGCCGCGATCACCGTGGTCGTCGGAATCGTCTTCGTCGGCGGCACGTTCATCGGCCAGTCGGACTTCGCCATCAGGCCCTACCTGCCGCTTTACATCGTCAGCCACTCACTCGGCGCCACCGGGCCGGCCTGCCTGCCCGGCATGGCGTCCTGCTGGCTGTCGCCCTGGAGCGGACTCGGCTTGCTCGCCGGCTACGCCGCCATCGCCATGCTCCTCGGCGGGCTGATCCTCGCCGGGCGAGACGCATGAGCCGCTGCAGGCGCCACCGCTGGCCTCCGCCATTCAGCGGGGTCGGCCGCCTGAAGAACTTGAGGCCCGTTTAGGGCTGTGAACTGGGGGCTTGCTCCTTGGCAGAAGGGCAGGTCACCGCTGCAATGAAGCCTGTATCTCAAACCACGTCACGGTGCGCCCGCCACGCCGTCGCCAGGCCCACCGCGTCGCAAGGCGTGCAACGAGATGGAGCCCCCGGCCGTCTTCCGCGTCGCTGCCAACAGGTCGCGGTTCTGGCACCCCCGGCCCGCTCCGGTCGGTGACCTCGACCCGGATAACGTCGTTCACCATCTTGACCGCAACCGTCACCGTCTCGCCGGGAGCACCCGAGCCGCTATGCCGCAGGCTATTGGAGAAAAGCTCGCCCACCAGCAACGCAGCCACGTCCCCGCACGGGTGACCGGGACCGAGCACCCCGCCCACGAACGCGCGGGCGACCCGTGCCCGCTCCGCCCGCCCGGCAAGCGTCACGCTCTCCCGGACCGTCCGCCCAGCCATCAGCGCACCCGCCTTCCCGGCCGCCCTCCCCCGGGAAATCACGCGGGCCGCCGGGCGGACACACCGGGATGGACGCCCGAATCCGGGGCAAACGTCAAGCCAGGGCACCCCCCGGAATGGGCACCGGAACCCCGTCAAGCGGCTATCCACACCGCTCCCTGGCCCCTTCGCCCGTCCGCCATGCGTCCGTGGACCGCGCAACACAGCGCCCTACAGCGCTACAAGGTGACACGCCACGGGACAGAGACAAACGCCCCGCTAGCGCGAGATATCGCAGCTAGCGGGGCGTTTTCGCAGGATGTGGCAGGTGTTGGGTTCGAACCAACGTTAGGCTGAGCCGACGGTTTTACAGGCCGCTCGCTCCGCCCGAGTCACCCCCCGCTGACCAGCACATACGCCGTTCGAGGCGCGTTTGCGGCCGCCGTCGTCCG
>JAICUO010000424.1 GCA_025935815.1 Streptosporangiaceae bacterium | reverse complement strand
TCTCCGCGGGGTCGGGGGGGGGGCTCCCCCCCCCCCCCCGGCGAACCCCGTCCTCTGCAGTGCCTGCGGCCCTTGTTCCTCCAGGATCTGGGCCGGGTCGCGTCCTGACAGCCTCGCTGACTGCAGGCTGGCGGTGCGTGGCTGGAGGATGGTCGTCGTCGAACGCGACGAGCGCTCCGGTGCGGGCCAGGTCGCAGTTGGCCGCTAGCAGCATGGCCTGGTCCACGGTGAGCGTTCGCTCGCTGCCCAAACGCTACTGGGTAACCGAGTGCCGGTGCGCAGATTCGCGAACTGTCGAGGTGACTGAGATACCGCGCGCTATCGGCGATCTGCTCGGATATAACCGGCGGTCCACACGCTCAACAATCCGTGAATGGGGACGGGACCAGGCACTCCCCAGAATGCTGACTAGGACTTCAACACGTCGACTTTGCAGCATTGCTCTTGTTGCCAAGGCTTCCGATCCTCTGCTTTTGGTGCTGGCTTTCGCACAGCACCGGCTGAGCTCAGGTACGAGGTCCAGGCGGGCAGGGGTTCAGGTACGCCAGGCCGGGGGGCGCCCAGCGGGTCCACTCGGCCGGGGTCAGCGTCGGCCCGGCGGCGGCGCAGAGCTGGGCGGCCGTGGCGGCCGTGTAGCGGATGTCCCACTGCCGTAGCTGCCGGTTGTGGGCGACGCTGACCAGCGTGCGGCCGTCCGGGGTGAAGGCCAGCGACGGGACCGGGCCGGCCGCGCCTTCGAGGAGGCCGCCGACGGGGCGGCCGCTGGCAACGTCCCACAGCGCGACGGTGCCGTCGCCGCTGCCACTGGCCAGGATGGTCCCGTCCGGGCTGAACGCCAGCGAGTCAACCGGGCCTGCCTGGCCGACCAGCGGTGTGCCGACCGGGTGCCCGGTGGCCGTGTCCCACAGGCGCACGGAGTGGTCGGCGCCGCCACTGGCCACGACGGCGCCGTCGGGGCTCACCGCTACCGCGTTGACCCGGCTGGTCCCGCCGAGCAGCGGCTGCCCGGCCGGCCGCCCGGTCGCCGTGTGCCACAGTACCGTCTGGTCGAGGCTGCTGCCGGCCAGGAGCGCGCCGTCGCGGCTGAAGGCGAGCGACTCCACCGGGCCGCCCAGGCTGGCGGACGGCGACCCAACTGGCCGGCCTGAGGAGACGTTCCACACGCGGACCCGGTCATCTTCGGCGTCACCGGTGGCAAGCAGCGTGCCGTCGGAGCTGAACGCCAGGGCGTTGACCCGGCCGTCGCCACCGCCGCCGAGCACGCCGGCCGGGCGGCCCGTCGCCGTGTCCCACAATCGGACCGTCCGGTGGTCACTGCCTACCGCGAGAAGCTTGCCGTCGGGGCTGAAGGCTAGCGATCCGATCTGCTTATCGGCGCCGGACAGCGGGCCGCCGACGAGCCGACCCGTGGCCGTGTCCCACAGTTCGACGGTGTCCGTGCGGACGCTGGTGGCCAGCCGTTTCCCGTCCGGGCTCAGTACCATCTTGGTGAACGTGGGGCCATGGGCCGCGAAGTCGCCGGCCACGACCCGGCTGGCGGGCGGGTGCCAGAGCCTGATGGCGCCGTCGTCGCCGCCGCTGGCCAGGGTGCCATCCGGGCTGAACGCCACCGACTCGACCAGGTCGTTGTGGCCGGCCAGCGGGCTGGCGGTGAGGCGGCGGGTGCCCACGTCCACGAGCGTGACCTTCGTCTCGTCGTCGCCCGCGGCCAGGGTACGGCCATCGGGGCTGAACGCCACGGACCAGACGTCATCGACGTCGTCGCCAACGAACGCGCGGCTGACCTCGCCCGTGGCCCGGTTCAGGAAGCGCACGGCGCCGTCGCCGCCGCCGATGGCGAGCAGCCCGTCACCCGGGCGGAACGCCAGGGACAAGACCGCCGGGTCACCTGTGAGCGGCTTCCCGGCCGGCCGGCTGGTGAGCGGGTCCCAGAAGGTGACCGTGCCGTCGTCGCCGCCGCTGGCCAGGAGCCTGCCGTCGGGGCTGAAGGCCACCGCGTACACGGTCGTGCCGTCACCGCCGGGGCGCGGGCTGCTGAGCAGGCGGCCGGTGGCCACGTCCCACAACCGGACCGTGCCGTCGCTGTTGCCGCTGGCCAGGAGCCTGCCGTCGGGGCTGAAGGCCAGCGACTCGACGTCGCTGTCGTACCGGCCGAGCGGCTGGCCGACCGGGCGGCCGCCAGGCACGTCCCACAGCCGGATCGTCTCGTCGTCGCTGCCGCTGGCCAGCAGCTTCCCGTCGGGGCTGAAGGCCAGGGCCTGCACCCGCTGCTGGTGTCCCTGGAACGGGTGCCCGACCTGGCGCCCGGTCGCCGGGTCCCGCAACCGGACAAGCTCGTCGTCGCCCGCGCTGGCCAGCAGCTTCCCGTCCGGGCTGAAGGCCACCGCCTCGACCGCCTTGCCGTCACCGGCGATGACGCCGGTTCCTGGCAGCGCGGCGGCGGACAGCATCGCGTAGCGGGCGTCGGCGGAGCCACTGACCCGCCAGGCCGCGACGCTCAGCAGCCGGGCGATCCGCGGGTCGGTCCTGCCGACGGCCTCGCTCCGGCTGGCTAGCTCGCCCGCGACCGCGGTGTCCCGCTGCCGCACCGCCTGCTGCCTGGTGGAGACCGCGAGCACGGTCGCCGCGGACAGCAGCACCACCCGGGCGCTGAGCAAGGCGACGGCGCCACGCCTGCGATGCAGGCGGCGACGCTCGGCCCGGCTGCTCGCCCGCAGGAAATCGCGCAGCTCGCCTGGCAGCGGGATCGGGTTGCGGGCTGTATCGGCGCCGGCCCGGGCCACCACCGTGGCCGTGTCCTCGAGCAGCGTGCCCTGGTACAGGTAGTCCGGGCTCTGGCCGCTGCGCTGCCACTCGGCGGCCGTCTTGCGCAGCCTGGTGATGACGGCCCGGTCGGTGCGGGTCTGGGCAAGCCAGGTGTCGCGCAGCAGCGGCCAGGCGGTCAGCAGCGCCTCGTGGCTGATCTCCACGCTGTCGGCGGCCAGGGTCAGCAGCCGCTCGCCCGCGAACGCCTCCAGCACCGCTTCCACGTCCGCGGCCTGCCCCGGGGCCTTGCCAGCGGTGAGCTCGGCGCGGGTGGCGCGATCGGCGGTGTCGGTCCCGTCCGGGCCGGCGGCGGCCAGCCGGGTGAAGACCTGCCGGGCTGCCTCCTGCCGGGGCGGGGCCAGCCGGGCATAGGCGCGCTCGGCGCTGGCGGCGACGGCCGCCTCGATGCCGCCGGTGCGCTCGTAGTCCGTCAGGGTCAGGTTTGTCCAGGTCCTGGACCGCCAGGCCTGGTCCAGGGCGTGCGACAGCAGCGGCAGCACCCCCGCCCCCGCCTCCCCGCCCTGCCGGGCCCGCACCTCCTGCAGCAGCACCCCGGCCAGCTCATCGTCCACCTGTGAGCCCGCGACGGTCGCGGGGCCGGTGATCGCCGCGCGCAGCTGCCGGGCGGTCATCGCCGGCAGCAGGTAACGGTCCTGGACCGCGCTGGCCAGGCCGGGGTAGGCCGCGCAGCGGACCTCGAAATCGGCCCGCACCCCCAGCACCACCAGCGCCCCCGGCACGCCCCCCGGCCCGGAGCCGGCCGCCGCGCACAGGGCGGTGATGAACGCCCGGCGCTCCGCCTCGTCCTCGCACCGGGTGAATACCTGCTCGAACTGGTCCACCACCAGCAGCAGGCGCCGGCCCCCGCCAGGCTCCTGGCCGCCCGGATGTTCCCCGCCCGCCCGCTGCCGGGCGGCGCCCCCCGGCCCGGCGGGGCCCTCCGGGCGGGCGAGGGCAGCCTGCCGGGCGGTTAACGTGAACCCCTCCGGGCCGGCGGCCAGCCCGCGCCGGACCTCCCCGGCGTCCGCTCCCGCCAGCGGCGCGACCCGCACCGCCAGCTCATCCAGCGGCGACCGCCCCGGCGCGAAGACCGCGCACGGCCACGACGCCGCCCCCGGCACCCCGGCCAGCCCCGCGCCGCGCAACCGGGGCAGCACCCCCGCCCGCAGCAGCGACGACTTCCCCGCCCCCGACGCCCCCGACACCACCACCACCCCGGCGCCGCCCGCCGCCGCCCGCGACATCCGCCGCAGCACCTCCGTGGCCGCCTCCTCCCGCCCGAAGAAGAACGCCGCGTCCCGCTCCTCGAACGCGCCCAGCCCCCGGTACGGGGATTCAACCACTCCCGACACGCTGGCCAGCGGCGGCAGCGCAACCCCGTCCGTCGACGTCAGCCCGCCGTACAGGTAGTTGACCTGGACATTGCCCTCACCCGCCTGCACCGCGAAGGCACCCCGGGCATCAACCCGGTACCCGCCCGCAGGCTGCCCCTGCCCCGGCGCCCCGCCGTCTCCAGGCGCGTCAGACACCCAAAACTCCCCCCGCCCCAGCCAGCGGTAGTCCCAGCCCGGCCCGGCACCCACGGCCGCCGTCGCCACGCAGCCCGGCACGTTCCGTGCTGCGCCCGCCTTCACGCCAGCGCGGCCCGTCCCGGGTCCCCGCCGACGTATGCGGCAATGCTGAACGATACGGCGAACCGCTACGAGCTGACAAGGGACGCCGGCACCGGCAACCAGCCATACCCGCGCCTTACCGGGCACCCCGCCGCGCCGCGCGCCTCCCGGCCCGCGAAACGACACAAAGCGGGCACCAGCCAGACGGCAGAAAGCCATCAAAACCGACATAACTCAGCGACAACGCCCAGAACACAGCCCTTGTGCTTCCTCAACCCGGGCCTGGCTGGCGATCAGGTACTCCGACTCTGCGGTGTCAGTCTTCGCCTCTAGCCACGTGCTGATCTCCAGTGCGGCGGGCAGCAGGTGAGCCCATAACGAGATGGTGAAGGTCTTTAAGCGGGTCCTTCAGCATCCCGGTAAGCGATATTGAAGGCCCCGTCCTGAACTCGGCGACGGGCCCGCGGCTAGATGAGCGACCGGCTCACGACCGGCAGGTATCAGGCGAGAATCCGGCCATCGACCGTTGGCCAGGCAAGCACCGCGATCACAGCCGTTACGTACGAGGTTCACGCACGGACCAGGGATTTCAGGCCACCGGCTACCCCAAGCGCATGGCCCATCCCCGCCTCGCGCAACGCCGGGCACGGCAGGGAATCCGCCACTATGGAAAGATCCCCACAAAATCCCCACAACCAGCTAGCCCCAGCAGTCACACAAGCAATACCATCTCTTGCATGTTTCCACTGGTCATAAGCTAGTTTAGAAAGCTCCCGCGCCAAGACTCGAACTTGGAACCTGCCGGTTAACAGAAGGCCTGCCACGTCCTCGGCCAGCCGGCCCGGGAAGCTGCCGTCAGGCCGCTCACCTGCACTGATGCCGATGATGGGCTGACTGCTCAAGCTTAGCAGTCGTGCCGGGATATGCCGGAGAATGCCGTTTCGTCCGTGGGTTTCCTGTGGGTATGTCTTCCAGGAAGGCAGACTTGTGGGGGACCTGTGGGGATGCTTACGCACTCGCTGGGCCGACTGGTGGCGTGGGTGGGCGGGTCGGCTGCGTCCGGTTGCCGGGTGTCTGGCAGGCTGGACGCGTGCTGGTGGAGCATCGCGGTCATGTGCCGGAGGTTGACCCGAGTGCGTACGTGGCGCCGACCGCGGTGGTGTGCGGCGCGGTGCGCATCGGCCCACAGGCCCGGGTGCTGTTCGGCGCGGTGCTAACCGCCGAGGACGGCGAGGTCAGCCTGGGCGCGCGGAGCGTGGTGATGGAGAACGCCCTCGTCCGCGGCAGGGCCGGGCACCCGGCCCAGATCGGCGATGACGTCCTAGTCGGGCCACATGCCCACGTCAACGGCGCCCGGGTCGGCGATGGCTGCTTCATCGCCACCGGCGCGGCCCTGTTCCCCGGTTGCATTGCCGGGGCGGGCAGCGAGGTGCGGGTCCACGGCGTCGTCCACGTCCACACCGTCCTGCCGCCGGGCACCACCGTGCCCATCGGGTGGGTCGCCGTGGGTAACCCGGTGCAGGTCCTCCCGCCCGGGGAGCACGAGCAGATCTGGGCGATCCAGGAGCACCTTGATTTCCCCGGCACCGTCTACGGCATCAGCCGGGACACCCCGGCCGCGGAGCGGATGGTCAGGCAGGCGGACTGGTTCGCCCCCCATCGAGACGACCGCATCATCGACGGCACCCAGCCCGGCCGCTAGCCGCGGTTAAGGGCCAGGCCGGTCAGGTCCCGTGAGTCAGCAGCGAGATCATCGCCCACCAGCACGGTGAGAAGTTCTGGCAACACTGGTAACCACCGTTGTCCTACGTGAGAAATCGGCCGATAGAGCTGCGGTGACAAGGCATTGCGCCAGCCACTCGAGTCGGGTAGGCATGCATCATGACGGGAACGGGCACGCGGCGAGGCCAGAACCTGGGCATCGCGGTCTCTTTCGCGGTCCAGGCGGCCATGATCGCCGCGGTCAGCGCCATTCCGGGGCACCTGGGCGCCGCTCCCCCCGATCCGGCGGGCGGCTCCCCGCGGCCGGCATCGCCCCCAGCGCATGCCCAAAGCCTCTACCAGCTCTCGGTCGTGATCGACGGGAAGCAGCCCGGCAGCGTCTCCTTTCCGACGATTCCCTCGGCGACCCGCTATCCTTCCTTCACAGTCAAGCCAGACTCGGACGCGGTATTCTCGATCACCGTCAGTGCGCCGACTAAGTACGCTGCCAAAGGCGTCATGATAAACGTCTCCGGCTCGCCCTGGAGCGACGTGCCAGAAGAGTACGACTTTGGCATTCTCGACATCTCGACCCTATCCCCCGGGATCACCGTGCTCACGGCGGACTGGGGCGCGCCCCACCTGAGGCCCGGGACCCATGAACTGCTCATCATGAGCGTGCGGGAACCGGGGGGCGTGGTCGCCGCGCCCATCGCGAGGATCATTGAGGGGTAGCCGAGCCAAACGGGCTAACGAGCCTGCCGCGCAACATGCTGAAGGTACGGGCATTCTGCCGCTAAG
>JAICUO010000815.1 GCA_025935815.1 Streptosporangiaceae bacterium | reverse complement strand
GCGATGGAGGACGTGCTGGAGGTCTACCACCGCCCCTACGACGAGAGGCGGCCGCTGGTCTGCCTCGACGAGACGAGCAAGCAACTGGTCGGCGAGGTGGTCGAGCCGATCCCGGCCGCCCCCGGCCGGCCGGAGCGGGTCGATTACGAGTACGTCCGCAACGGCACGGCGAACCTGTTCATGATCAGCGAGCCGCTGCTGGGCTGGCGGGCGGTGCGGGTGACCGAGCGACGGACGGCGGTGGACTTCGCCGAGGTCATCCGCTGGCTGGTCGAGGAGGTGCACGAGGAGGCGGAGATGGTCGCCCTGGTGCTGGACAACCTGAACACCCACCGGATCGCCTCGCTGTACGAGGCGTTCCCGCCCGAGCGGGCCCGCCGGATCGCCGAGCGGCTGGAGGTCCACTTCACGCCGAAGCACGGGTCGTGGCTGAGCATGGCGGAGATCGAGCTGGCGGTCCTGGCCCGCCAGTGCCTGGACCGGCGGATCGAGTCGAAGGAGGAGCTGGAGCGACTGGTGGCGGCGTGGGAGGAGGATCGGAACGAGCGAATGGTCGAGGTGAAGTGGCAATTCACCACGGCGGACGCCCGCATCAAGCTCCGCCGACTCTACCCTTCAGTTCAATAGTGGCGGTCCACTAGTACTACTCCGTTAGCTTATCTGGAGGCATCGCTGCCAGCCCCCGACAGTATTCGCAGTCATGCCGGCACACCGGCATCAGCAACTGCTGCAATGCTCGGCGGATCGCCGGCACCGTGATCACCGGCTGGTTACCCCCTTTTTTCCCGGCTCAGGCCGGGTCCGTTTCAGTCGCTCCTGTTCCAAGGCCAGGAAACCGTAGGCCAGTATCACCAGACAGACGTGATGGTGGAACCCCCGCCAGGAACGGCCCTCGAAATGGTCCAGGCCCAATTCTTCCTTCATCTGCTGGTAACCTTGCTCCACCGGCCAGCGGCTCTTCCACAGCCGGACCGCTCGGAGTCGTCGCGTGCTCGCCGGCAGGTTGCTGAAGGCGTACTTGAGCCTCCCGTCGGCTTGCTCCTCGATCAACAGCCAGATCGGCTCGGCGTTCGCACAGTCACCGCTGGCCCAACCCTGAGCGGGCCAGACCCGCAGCCAGGCGAAGCGGCCCGCCAGTTTCCCCTTGGTCCCCTCGCGCCACGTCACCTTATGCCGCGGTGTCCTGGCGGCCAACTCGCCCACACTCACCGGCCGGGGCACGCCGTCGGCCAGGCGCGGGCGTGTTGGTCGCCGGCCCCGACCGCTCCACGGGGGCACGACCCATGTCGGCGTTTCGGCGAAGACGACCATCTCGTCGGTGATCCCCACGAGGTAATGCAGGTCCCGCTGCTGCAAGCCGTCGCGAAAGTCCTGGGACACGCCGTAGCCGGCATCGGCCACGACGACCTGCCCCGGCCAGCCTTCGCCACGCACCTGGTCGAGCAGTTCCAGGGCGATCTGGCCCTTGCTCAGCCGACGGCGTTCCACCTCGGGGACTCCGACCCGATCGAGCCGTTTGGGGTCATCCAGCCAGGCTTCGGGCAGGTACAGCCGCATCGCCAGCGGGCAGTGGCCCTTGGGGCTGACGTAGTGGACCGAGGGAGCCACCTGGCAGTTGGCCCGCTTGCCGAGGGCGCCGCAGTACTGGCGCTGGACGCCGACGGAGTGCCGCCCTTGCTTGGGAAAGCTGGTGTCGTCGATGACGAACAGGCCGCGCGGGTCGGCGAAGGTCTCGGCCATGACGGCGCGGTAGTGGCGGCCGACTTTCTGCTCGTCCCAGGTGCTCTGGTTGACGAACTGTTGCAGGGCCTGGTCGGGGTCGGCGACATCGAAATCGAGGCGGCGCGCCAGACGTTGGGCCATCGGCTCGATGCTCTTGCGTTCGCCGTCGGCGAGCAGACCGTGGAGATAGATGCCACACCAGGCGGCTTGTCGCGGGCGATTCAAGTCGGCGCGGAAGCGCTCGGCATAGTGGTCGAGGCGTTCGAGGACGTCGGGAGGCAGTTCCGGGGTGTAGGTTCGGTTCATACCCGTGGTACGAACCGAACTGGCGGACCGTTCGTATGAGCTAACGGAGTAGTACTAACAGCCTGTTGGGAAAGCTGCTACTCGCTCAATTTCCTGGCCAGCCGCCGAGCCATCAGATGGATCATCGCCAACTTGATGAACGCCTCGCTGCTGGCCGTCGTCGCCTCATAATCCTTGCTCAGCCGGCGGTTCCGCCCCAGCCAGGCGAACGTCCGCTCCACCCGCCAGCGGAACGGGATGACCTTGAACACCTCGGCCCCCGGCTCCTTGGCCCTGATCTCCAGCCGGAGCTTGCTGCGGGCGCGCAGCCCCGCGACCCACTCGGCGATCCCGCCGTTAGAGATGGAGTCGGCGACGATCAACCGCAGCCGCAGGAAGCGATGGCGCAGCGGCTCCAGGACGAGCCGGGCCCCGTCGCGGTCCTGGATGTCGGCGGCGTGGACGACGACCGAGAGGATCAGGCCGAGCGCGTCCACCAGGATGTGCCGCTTGCGGCCGTGGACCTGCTTGCCCGCGTCGTAGCCGCGGGGCCCCCCTTTTCCGTCGCCTTCACCGACTGGCTGTCGAGGATCGCCGCCGAGGGCTGCCGTTGGCGCCCTTCGGCGACCCGCAGGTCGCCTCGGAGCAGATCCATGAGGCGGTCGAAGGTGCCGTCCCGCTTCCAGATGCGGAAGTACCAGTACACGGTGGCCCAGGGTGGCAGGTCGTGGGGCATCGCCCGCCACTGGCAGCCGGTGCGGCTGACGTACAGCAAGGCGTTGACGATCTCGCGGCGCTCGTGCTTGGCGGGGCGGCCGCCCGGCTTGGGGGCCGGGATGACGCGCTCGACCTGGGCCCACTCGGCGTGGGTCAGGTCGCTCGGGTAGGCGGCTCGTGTGTCCATGCCGCAAGGCTAGGTCACGCTTTCCCAACAGGCTGTCAGTAGGACTCGACGACCGTCGTGATAAGTTTGAAGGAATCTTTTAAATCGACATAAAGTTTGCGATAGATCGCGTAGGCGCGATCGTAGTACGCCTTCGCCCTCGGGTCGGCGGCGGTGGTGCCGGTCAGATTGATCGTGGCGTCGCACGCCTCGGGCACGGAGGCGAAGCCGCCGGTGCCGACCTGGGCCAAGAGCGCGACGCCGAAGGCGGGGCCCTCGCTGGCGTTGATCGTGTGGACCTCCTGGCCGTAGATGTCCG